>CAIKZE010000341.1 GCA_903831825.1 uncultured Lentisphaeria bacterium
CAAAGTAACCCAAGCTTCCAGCTTGGAGGGAATCGCAAGCAAGATGCTTGCGGTACTCTGCAGCAGCCAAAGTAACCCAAGCTTCCAGCTTGGAGGGAATCGCAAGCAAGATGCTTGCGGTACTCTGCAGCAGCCAAAGTAACCCAAGCTTCCAGCTTGGAGGAATACGAATAAGCAATCGCAAGCAGGATGCTTGCGGTACTCTAAAGTAACCCAAGCTTCCAGCTTGGAAGGAATCGCAAGCAGGATGCTTGAGTCGGTTACAAATTGTCACCGACTGAAAATAAAAGAAGGATAAAAATGGAACAGAACAAAATCATCGTCTTTGAAAGCAAGGAGATCAGGCGCATCTGGCATAATGAGGAATGGTATTTTTCTGTGTCGGATGTTTGCAGAGCATTAACAGACAGCGCCGATGCCGGCGCCTACTGGCGGAAATTAAAGCAACGTCTGAATCAGGAAGGAAGCGAGGTCGTGACATTTTGTCACGGACTGAGGCTAGAAGCTTCTGACGGCAAAACCTGGGGACAAATTGCCCCCAGATAGAAAGAGGAATAGAACGAAAGACAGGTGAATAACCATGAATGAAAAGTCATTAGCGGTATTTGAAAGTAAAAAAATTCGTCGCTATTACGATGAGCAGACAGAAATCTGGTATTTTTCGGTTGTTGATGTTGTGGAAGCACTTACCGCTTCACCAAATCCGACCGATTACCTTAAGAAGCTCAGAAAACGAGATGTAGAGCTTGGCGCCTACCTGGGGACAAATTGTCCCCAGGTAGAAATGGCAACAGAAACCGGTAAAATGAGAAAAACTCTTGGAGGATCGGTTCAACATATTTTACGGCTTGTGCAATCTATTCCATCCCCGAAAGCGGAACCTTTCAAGCAGTGGCTGGCGAAGGTGGGCTACGAACGGTTGCAGGATATGAGCGATCCGGCGCGTTCGCTGGACCGCGCCCGCGAATACTGGCAGCAACTCGGCAGAAGCGAAAAGTGGATTCAACAGCGGATGATGGGACAGGAAACCCGCAATAAACTTACTGATTACTGGAAAGATCACGAAGTGACCAAAGAAGACGAATATGCGATTCTCACCAACATCATCCATCAGGAATGGAGCGGGGTTTCGGTCAAAAAACATAAGGCGATTAAAGGTCTTAAAGCGCAGAATCTGCGCGACCACATGAGCGAGGCGGAATTGATTTTTACCGCGCTGGCGGAACTCTCCACCAGACAGATTGCCGAAAGCGTGGAGGCTGCCGGAATGATCGAAAATGCGGATGCCGGTAAAAAGGGCGGAAAAATAGCGAAGAATGCGCGTTTGGAGTTGGAGCGGAAAACCGGGAAGTCTGTCATAACCCCGGAGAACTATCTTCCGCCAGCGAAAAAAACAAAGCAGCTAAAAGAAAAATCAGACCGCGCCGGGAATAAGGAATGATTGATTTTTCTATAACCGTGTTATCCCGTCGGGATAATGGAACAAGTGCGTAATATTGAATATGGGACGGCCCTGATGCCGACGGCGTCACAGGCTGCCGCGCTTGACAAAAAACCGGTAAGGCATTATACTACATAGTATTATGAAAATAATGAATAAACAACTGGATTGGTTTGACGTGGCATATTGGACGCTAATTGCGTTCGGCCTGGCCATTAATCCGTTGTTTTGGATATTGGCCTTTATCGGTTTCGGCTGTATTTTCGTAGTTGTCTATGCCGCACTCATGTATTGGGGCGTCGCAGGTACGATTGCTTTCGCGATTCTTTCCTCAATCGCTGTTTTCTTCTCCCGTAAATACGGACTTTGCTGACGCAACCGCCTTCTTTGAGCTGATCCGCTCAAACGGGAGCCAAAACGTTTATAGCACAAGCGCGCGGATTGTTCGACCGTCTGGGGCGCAGATATATTTTTCTATAAACGTGTTATCCCGTCGGGATAATAAAAGCCTTCGCGTGAATCCATGCCCGGCAAGGTTCCGGAATCCGATGGTCAATATTGGCATTATCAATCGCGATTTTATCCATTGTTTTAAACACTTTTTCGTTTATAATATATCATAGCTAATGATGGACGTCATATGCTAAAATTATAAAGGGATATAAAATTATGAAAGTAGGAATAATCGCGGAACTGCTTAGAAAACCGCTGCACGAATGCCTGAAAAGAGCCTCGGAGCTTGGCGCTGAAGGAGTACAGTTATATGCAAACCGGCCAATTTGTAATCTTTTGCAAATGGACAAAAAGCAACTTGCCGACCTGAAAAAATTCTGTGAAGAGCAGAAGTTGGAAATTAGCGCCGTCTGCGGAGATTTAGGCGGACACGGCTTTCAGATCGCATCTGAAAATCCGCAACGGATAAAAACGTTCAAACAGATCATTGATGTAACCCGGACGCTCGGCTGCAATATCGTCACCACGCATGTCGGCGTAATACCTTCCGCCAAAGATCATCCTAATTACAAAACGATGATGTCAGCGCTTAAAGAATTGGGCGAATACGCGGCGGCAAATGATGTCGTCCTCGCCATCGAGACCGGTCCGGAAAGTCCTGAAACGTTGAAGCGGTTTCTTGATGACGCCGGCTCTAAAGGACTTGGCGTAAATCTTGATCCCGCCAATCTGGTAATGGTGCTGGACGCAGATCCCGCCGAGGCGGTTTATACTTTAAAAGACTACATTGTTCATACCCACGCGAAGGATGGAGTTCACTTCCGGAAGTGTGACCCGCAAAAAGTTTATGATGCGTTTGCGGAAGGCGGATTTGAAAAGCTGGTCGCTGAAACCGGCGCTCTTTTCGCGGAAGTTCCGCTCGGTCAAGGTTCGGTAAACTGGAAGCAGTATCTGGCGGCGCTGAAGGCCATCAATTTTAACGGATTCCTTACCGTTGAACGCGAAACCGGAACAGAACCGGAGAAAGATATAAAACTGGCCATAGATTTTCTTAAAGCCCAGATATAAAATTTCATAGAAAAATAGGCGTGTTTCAAAAGGTAGTTGACACTTTTATGTCATAACGCTCTGATAAAATAAAGTAAAACATTCAAAATAAGCTCCGGCGGAGCGATACATATTGTAGCACCGGACTTTAGTCCGGTGAACGATGATAATAAAAATTTGGAGTTCCGTAGGAACGAAACATATAAGGATTGATATGATTCGAGCCTACGGCTCTCAAATTGTGCGGGGGGACGGCGGACGGATTAAAATCCGTCCCTACAACATGATTCGAGCCTACGGCTCTCAATGGTGGCGTCTCAGAAAGTGTCAATTATCTCTAAACCTTTTTGAAACATGCCGAAAAATATACAGGAAATCATTCAATGAAAACAGGTTTAAGTTCCTACAGTCTTTCCCGCGCCATCAGCGCCGGAGAAATGGATATTCTGACGGCAATTCAATGGATTGCGGAAAACGGCGGTCAGCATGTGGAAATCGTACCCGCCGGCTTCACTTTGACGGACAATGATGCGCTGGTGAAAGCGATTGTCGCCAAAGCCGCCGCTGCCGGCATCGCGATTTCCAGCTACACCATCGGCGCCAGTTTCATAAATAAAACCGATGCGGAGTATGAACAGGAAATCGAACGCGTCAAGAAAGAGGTGGACATCGCGGCGGCGCTCGGCGTCAAACTGATGCGGCACGATGCGGCATCCCGCCCGATTCCGGAAACCACTGTGGAAAGTTTCGAGGCGGACTTGCCGAAAGTGGCCGCCGCCTGCCGGAGCATCGCCGATTATGCCGGCCAGTACGGCATCACGACCAGCGTCGAAAATCACGGCTATCATTTCCAGAGCAGCGAACGGATACAGCGTCTGGTGCTGGCGGTCGGCAGGGACAATTTCCGCACTACCGTGGACACCGGAAATTTTCTGTGCGCGGACGAAGATCCGTCCGTCGCAGTCAAAAACAACATCAAATATGCGTCGATGATTCATCTGAAAGACTTTTACCGGCGCGCTCCCGAACAGGATCCCGGCGAAGGCTGGTTCAAGTCCAGGGCCGGCTATTATCTGCGCGGCGCAATCGTCGGCCATGGCGACATTAATCTCCCGGCCATTCTGCAAATCATCAAAGACTCCGGTTATGACGGATTCCTTTCAATTGAGTTCGAAGGCATGGAGGATTGCCGGCTCGGCTCAAGAATCGGCATGCAGAACACCTTGCGCTTTCTCAGTGAATTAAAGTAATCATTATAGCGGAATGGCTGTCGGCAGCGCGTCATCTTTTTTGCCGTTAACGCGCTCGGCCCGCAGACAAAGGCCCCAGGCGGCGCCGCGGCTTGAAGCAAGCGCGATAACAAATTCATGAATACCTTTGCTGAGCGCGCAAGGCACCTTGTGCTGATCTTTAATGATCGGATTAGTGCCTTTCATGTCACAATAAATCTCTTTGCCGTCGCAGAACATTTTTACCGGGCCGTCATAGCCCAACAAAAGGTTCAGCTTCATGGATTCGCCGCACTTGATCCGGCATCTGAAATAGAATATTTTATCTTTTCCGGCCGGTAATTTTACTCTGTCGGGATGCGACACATAAAACACATTAAAATCCGCTTTGCGGAAAGCCGTGACTTTACTTTTCACCGGATATTTCATGTTCTCTCTGGATTCCTGAACATAAACCGGCTCACTCACTTCAAATTCACTGACAAACTTCATAACCGGCCGGGAATTCGGATGCAGCTTTACAGAAAACGCGGGCAGCGGCCTGCCGCTTTCATCCGTAATGTTGCAGTACGGATCCAGTCCGGCTCCATAACACAATTTATAATTGTCATAAGTGAAATCCCTTGAATAAATGGAGGTATAAATAAGGGCTTCGTTATGTTTCAGAGCCACTTTATAAATTCCGACAGCCGGGGTGTCTCCGGTGAAGAAAGAAAAACCGGCAGGACGACTGCCGGATACAAGTTTTCCGTCAACATGCTTAAAACTGACGATCAAAATCGCATTTCCGGTTTTAGCGTCCTGAGTGATTTTGATTGATTTCAATTCAATCGGGGCTTTGCCTTTTTTGCCGCCGCTGACCAGATAAGTCATCGCGCCGGCCAGACGTTTTCCCAGCACATGCTGGTGTTCGCCGGAAATATGGATTGTGTCGTCAAGTTCAAGGTCTATTGCCGGAATCGTGAGCAGGTTTTTGATTTTCTTCGGCAGCACTCGCTGCTGTTCGCGGATGGAATCCCAGGAGGCGGGATCGCCGCAACCGCAACCGCAAAATCTGCCAAGCTGCACCATCACAAACGGCAGCTCCGGATTACCGGCGTCCCGCCTGAAACTCCTGACCAGATTCTGCATCCGTTTCGTGTAAAGCGGACTGACCTCGGTATTTGCGTCACTGCAACCCTGATACCACACGATGCCGGCGGCTTTGCCGCCGAGCCGTTTAAGGCGGTTAATCGCGGCGCCGTACAGACTGTTGTCGCCGAGTTTTTTCTTCGCCGGGTCCCATTGGTCCATCGAGGTGCCGCCGTGACCGCAGGCGATCAACCCTTGCGGAACTTTGATGTTTTTCCACATTTTATGGCCGAACGCCACGCCGGGGCCGACGCCGGTAACCGGGTTCCGGTTAGTCTTTGCCTCCGGATTGCCCCCGTGTACCGGTGCGCTGGCCTGATAAATATTATGAATGGGGTCCCGCGCGACGTCCCAGCGATTATTCATGTAGTATGCCCGGACCTCTTTTTCGGGCGGCAGCGCATGTTCCATCCGCCCGATGCCCTGCATATTGGACTGCCCGCCCAGTATCCACAAATCGCCGACCAGAATATTTTTTACCGTCACTGGCTCGTGTTCTTTGCCGCTGGCGTCCGCAATCGAAAACAGGAAATCGTAAGGGCCGCCGGCGGGAACCCCGGACACAGTTCCGGAAAACTTGCCTTTTGCCGAGCAGCCGGCTTTGATGCGCGACAATCCGGCAACAGCCTTGCCTTTTTTCAGCACCGTAACCAGCACCGTTCCCGCGGATTTGCAGAAGCCGTTAAAATCCTGTTCGCAGCAGTCTTTTTCGTTGCGCTGCAAAACTCCGTTGTCAAAAAATCCCGTTTCAAATTTCATGATGCAAATTCCTCTAAATGGTGTTTTTTATTCAGAAGCATTAATGGTGCCAAGTTCACCGAACGCCGCGCGGAACTGGCCGAAAGTGCCGTTGGCCAGCGCTTCGCGGATGCGGCGCATCAGGTTCAGGTAATAATAAAGGTTATGGATCGTCACCAGCCGGAGTCCCAGGATTTCCCCGACGTTCAGCAAATGACGGATGTAGGCGCGGGAAAATTTGCCGCATGCATAACACCCGCATTTTTCGTCAATCGGTCCGAAATCAGCGCTGTAGCGGCCGGCTTTAATCGGCAGGCAGGAACCGTCGGACAAAAACGCGCTGCCGTGTCTGGCCAGGCGCGTGGGAATCACGCAATCAAACATATCAACGCCGCGCGCCACCGCCTCCACCAGTTGCCTCGGAGTGCCGACGCCCATCAGGTAATGCGGCTTGTCTTCCGGCAACACCGGAATAACCCAGTCGAGGCATTCATACATTGACGCTTCGGGCTCGCCGACGCTCAGGCCGCCGACCGCATAGCCGTCAAATCCGATTTTGACGAGTTCTTCGGCGGAACGCTCCCGCAGGTCGCGGTAAGTCGAGCCCTGGACGATGCCGAACAGTTGCTGTCCCGGATTCAGCGGCTGCTCCCGCGAAATCTGCTCCCAGCGGGTGGTGATATCCAGGGATTTTTTGGCCGCGTCATATTCGCACGGGTACGGAGTGCATTCATCAAACGCCATGACAATATCGGAGCCCAGCGCGCGCTGGATCAGCATTGACTCTTTCGGACCCAGAAAAAAACGGGTGCCGTCAATATGCGAGGCAAAACGGACGCCGTCTTTCTCGATCTTGCGCAGGGTTGACAGGCTGAACACCTGGAAGCCGCCGCTGTCGGTCAGGATCGGACGTTTCCAGCCGCTGAACTCATGCAGTCCGCCCGCCCCGCGGATAATGTCGAGCCCCGGCCTCAGAAACAGGTGATAGGTGTTGCCGAGGATGATTTCCGCGCCGAGCGCTTCGACTTCATCGGGGGACATGGCTTTTACCGAGCCGCGGGTGCCGACCGGCATGAACACCGGAGTATGGACGTCGCCATGCGGAGTATGCACGATGCCTGAACGGGCGCGGGATGACTGGCATTTGCCGGTTAATTCAAAACTCATTAAGCTGCTCCAATCGATCTTTTTATTATTCTTTGCTTTCAGTATCTATTCTCTTTTGAAACTCTGCTTTTTTTCCTTTGAAAGACTTTTCAAATTCCTGAGAGTTCCTTATTTGCTAAAACTGCGGGTACCGCAGTCAAACGCTGAATTCTGACTTCCGGTCTTCACTTTACAAACATGTTGGCGAGGATCGTTTTTACCTGTTCACCCTTGCCGAATGCCTCAACAATCCTGGCGGCAAATTCGAATGCCGCGCCGGCGCCTTTGCCGGTAATGACCTGTCCGTCAACTTGAGTGAGCAAGCCGGTATAATCAGATTTTTCAAAATATTGTTCAAACCCCGGATAAGCGGTGATTTTTTTGCCGTCAAGAACTCCGGCGCGCGCCAGCGCAATCGGCGCGGCGCAGATGGCGGCGGCAATTCCGCCTTTGCCGTAAACCGTTTTGACCGCTTCCATCACCGCATCGCTTTCGCGCAGATGCGTCGAGCCGGGCATGCCGCCGGGCAATACCACCGCATCGAAATCAGCGGGTTTGACTTCCGCCAGCGTACAGTCGGCTTTGACCGCGATTTTGTGGGCTCCGGTCACCAGTTGCGCAGTCAGTCCGGCAAGGGTTAAATCCAGTCCGGCGCGGCGCAGCACGTCCGCGACTGCAATCGCTTCGGTTTCTTCAAATCCTTCCGCCAGTATCATCAATATTTTTTGTGGCATAATATGCTCCTTTCGTTTCTTTATTCCGGCTTCTGACCCCTCTTTCGAAACTATTTTTAACCACAGAGGCACAGAGACACAGAGAAATCCTTTTTTAATATTAAAACTTTTATCTTTTTACTTTTGTCTTTTATCTTTACCCCGTTGACAGTTTCTTGCTTGATAAAACTGCGGATCCCGCAGTTCAGCGCTGACTTCTGAATTCTCAAAGGATTAATGTATATCCGGAAAGGTTCTTTGGCAAAGTTATCTGATGGAAAAACCGTCGAGAGCGTCGCTGAGCGGAATCGGATTGGCTTGAAAACGGTCAACGCGCGCGGAATCCGGGCCGCGCCGCAGCCATTGCACCATCTGTTCGACGTCGTCAGGTTCACCCTGAACCACCGCTTCAACCTGTCCGTAACCGGCGTTCCGGATATAGCCTTTCAGCGAAGGAAACTGTTCCGCGTAGTCCATCGCCAGATAGCGGAAGCCCACGCCGGTGACACGCCCTTCAATTATGATATGAAACGCTTTTTCCATGTTCAAACCGTCTGAACGTTTATAATAACTCAGCAGTTAATCTGTTACATTGCTTCGGGGACGCCGATGGTCAGGGTGTTCAGGCCGTCGGCCAGGATGGTTCTGATTTTGAAACACATCGCCAGACGCGATTTGCGGAGGTTTTCATCCTCCGCGGACAGAACCGGGCATTCGCGATAGAAGCGGTTAAAAGCTTTGGCCAGGTCCAGCAGATATTCCACCAGCACCGAATTGTCTTTTTTCTCCGCCGCTTCAAGCAGGGCTTCCGGATAGAAATAGGCCGCGATGGAAAGCGCTTTTTCCTCTTCTTTGGTCAACAGGGACCAATCCGGATTGTCGTCACACTTAATGCCGCGCTCAACGCTTTTGCGCTCGATTGAATTGATGCGGGCGCAGGCGTATTGCACATAGGGGCCGGTATCGCCTTCAAATTTCACCGAAGCCTGGGGGTCGAAAGTCATCGTGGTTTTCGGATTGAATTTCAGGAGCATGAATTTTAACGCGCCCATGCCGATGATTTCGGAACGGGCGGCGATTTCCTCTTCGGAAATCTCATCGCCGCATCTTTCACGGGCGGCGTCTTTGGCGAGTTCGACCATTTCATTGAAGAGATCGTCGGCGTCAACCACGGTGCCTTCACGGCTCTTCATTTTGCCGGTCGGCAGATTGACCATGCCGTAAACCAGATGGAACAGATTGTCCGCCCAGGGATAACCCATTTTCTTCAGGATCGCGAACAGCATATTGAAGTGCAGTATCTGTTCGTCGCCGACAACCCAGATCTGGGTGTCCGGCTTGTAATTTTCGTATTTTTTCAGCGTGGTGCCGATGTCCTGAGTAATGTAAACGCTGGTGCCGTCGGAGCGCAGCACAACTTTCTGGCCCATTTTGCCGAGGTCAACGACCACCGCGCCGTCCGGGCGTTGCGTGAAAACACCTTTTTTCAGGCTTTCGGCAACGAGGTCTTTGCCCAGCAGATAAGTCTGGCTTTCCAGATAGGTATGGTCAAATTTGATGCCCATGCGTTTGTAAGTAACGTCAAATCCGTCAAAAACCCATGAATTCATGGTTTTCCAGAGAGCCATGACTTCCGGGTTACCGGCTTCCCAGTCCAGCAGCATTTGCTGGGTGGCGCGGCCTATTTCAGTTTCCAGAAAAAGATCTTCATCGTCTTTGCCGGCCAGTTCCGGTTTATTTTTCTTTAACGCCTCAAGTTCGAGTTTCAGCGCGCTGTTGAATTTGACATAGAAATCGCCGACCAGATGGTCGCCCTTGATGCCGGTTGACTGCGGGGTGGCGCCGTTGCCGAAACGCTGGTACGCCAGCATGGATTTGCAGATATGAATGCCGCGGTCATTGACCAGATTGATGGCGATGACATCATGGCCGACGCGTTTGAACAGCGAAGCCAGCGACATGCCCAGCGTATTATTGCGGACATGGCCCAGGTGCTGCGGCTTATTGGTGTTGGGCGCGGAAAATTCGATCAGTATCCGCTGTCTTTTATCCGGCGGCAATTTGCCGGAGTCCAGCAATGCGTCAAGCCTGGCGACGGAATCGCGATGGACGGCATGGCCTTTCAATGTGAGATTGACGAATGCCTTGATTTTTTCCGCCTTTTCCACATCCGCGTGACGGCTGAGGAATTCAGCGGCCATTTCCGCTATTTTATCGGGGGCGGCGCGGAATACTCTGGCGAACCTGAAACAGTTGACCGTCAGGTCGCCGGTCATGTCCGCCGGACATTTTTCAGGGGCGATATTCCAGTTGTCCGGGATTTCCGCCTGGGGGAATTCAGACTTTAAAAAAGCCTCCAAATCAGCGATGCATTTGAATTCGATCATCTTCAAAACCTGCGGTTGGTTGTTCGATTATTCTTGTCTTAATCTTCGAGTTTTAGTTTTCTATGTTCCAAACGTTTATAAAATGTCTGAAGTTATAAATCCGGAAGTCAGGAGTCAGAAGTCAGAATGGAATACATAAATTCAGAATATTAAGCATAATTATCAAATCCTGAAAATCCATTGCTGTTTGTTTTTATTTATCCACTCTCCTAAATTACGGCTTTATTCTGACTCTCTACTCTTCGCTATTAATATGTCGCTCCTATGGAGCTAATTTTAAAATTATTGCTCTTGTGCTATTAATATTCCGCGCCGCTGGCGCTCTCTTCTGACTTCTGAATTCCGGTTCTATTCTCCGTCTTCCTGCTTTATTCTGACTCCTGACTCCTGACTCCTGACTTCCGTCCCGTACTTAAAGCGTAGTTTTTACAATTATCGTCATGGTATTTGTGAGCGGTTTGATGGTATAGTCGCCGAAAGCCGACGGAATCAGGCAACTGTCGCCTGCCTCCAGCCTGACAATCTTGTCATCTCTGCCGATTTCGACCGGATTGTTGATGGCGCTGAGCAGGTGAAAACTGCCGGTCTGCGAAGTAGTGTCTTTCATTTCCCCGACCAGCCGCAAATCATCCACTTTAAAAAACTGGCAGCGGTTGATTACGGGGAATTTCCGGTTATGCGCGACCGCATCCACCACCCCGGCAATTCTGGGCGAGGTGCGATTGGTGAAATTAATGGATTCCATGGCCTGCGCCACATGCAGGTCGCGGGGTTTGCCGCTGGAGTCGATCCGGCCCCAGTCGCTGACGCGGAAGGTGGTATCGCTGTTCTGCTGGATTTCCAGCAGCAGATTGCCGCCGCCGATGGCATGCAGAGTGCCGGAACTGATGAAATATGCGTCGCCGGGTTCGGAACTGAACACCTGAAGCTGACTTTCGATATCCGGGGAATTCAACGAATCAACCAGTTGGCGTTTAGTGCCTCTGGGATTGAGCCCCGCCATGATTTTAGCGCCCTTTTTAGCGGCGATAATGTACCACATTTCGGTTTTCGGTTCAGCGCCGCCGCCGAGTTTAGCGCAGGCTTCCGCATCGGGATGCACCTGCAGCGACAGCCGTTTTCCGGCGTCAATGATTTTTACCAGCAGCGGAAAACGTCCGCCGTGAAAATTTTTGCCGACAAGATCTTTGCCGTAGGACTGAACCAGTTCGCGGATCGTCTTGCCTTTAAGCGGCCCGTTGGCAACGACGCTTTGTTCGTCATCGCGGTCAACCAGTTCCCAGGATTCGCCGACAGGCTCATCGGCCTGAGGCAGGGTGCGTTTTAGGACTGATGCAAGCTGATCGCCGCCCCACATCCGCTCTTTGTAGATCGGCGTGAAGCACATGGGATATAATTCAGTACTGTCCAGCATCATAATTTAAAATTCCTGTTAATTGAGTCCGCGCAGAACAATTCACCTGCCTTAAACAAATTATCTACAATAATGCAATTTACAGCCTGAAACGCAAAAAGCAAAAAATAAAGCAACTATTCCAATCATGCAAAATTATTTTTTGTTATACTCTATAAGGTTGGAAATTTAAAATAGATTGCGAAGATTTTGAGAATTGGTTCGTATTCTGAGAGGCTGCCGATACCGGGGTATCGAAGGCCTCGAAGAGTGCGAATCCAAACTCAAAAGATCGCAATCCCGCAGACGCGGGACGAGTGTCTTGC
>CAIKZE010000342.1 GCA_903831825.1 uncultured Lentisphaeria bacterium
CGCCCTGCGGCAAGGCCCTTTTGAGTTTATTTGAAAATACCTCAGTCCCCCGATATTCATATCGGGCTTCCGTCGGTATTCCCAAATAATTCTCAAAATTGCTCTTGTTTTTACTAGCTTTAAGGTTGCGAATCGGTATAATCTGTAGTCGATTGCATGGGTACGCAGAACCCTTTACAGGGAAGAGTGACAACAGGTTAATAATTTCTAGCCATTATTTCCGTGATTTTATGAAGCAGCGTCTCGGATGTAAATGGTTTTAATATCAAATCAGTACAACCTTTTTCCGCAAGTTTGACGATGGTTTCATTTTCTGTAAACCCGCTGATGCCGAGCGTTGCGGGACTTATGTCGCATTGATGTAATTTGTCAATTAACTCGATGCCCGACATTTTCGGCATTAGTATATCTGTAATAAGCAGATCAACTTTTGAACCGCCTGCGTATATTTCTTTTAATTTGTCAAGGGCCTCTTCTCCATTTCCGGCGGAAGTTACCGAATGTCCTTCAATACTGAGGACAAGCTTAAGACATTCGACCAGCCTTATTTCATTGTCAACAAGGAAGATATGGTAGTTATTCATCGCAATTTCTCCTCTTCAACGCAATTTTTACTCTGTCGCTTAAATAAAACTAACTGCTGAAAGTAATAAAATCTCCTTGGGTTTGACTTTACCACAGAGTACTCAAACTTTCAATCATTTCTCCAACAAATTTGAAATATCGTGCGCAAATTGCGCCAGATTGAAAGGTTTTTTATAGAATGCAAGCACCTGTTTACTCTTCAATAATTCACTGGTTTCCTTTTCGGTGCTGTATCCGCTGGAGATTACAACTTTGAACATCGGGTTGATGCCGGACAGTTCTTTAATCAGATCATGGCCGCTGATTTTTGGCATCATCATGTCAGTTATAACCAGATCGATTTCCCGCCATGATTTCCGGTAATATTCTATTGCGCTGAAGGGATCGCAAAATGCTATTACGGTATAACCGATCGCGCCCATGAAATCGGTCATCATCCGGCAGAACGCTTCTTCGTCGTCTATCAACAGCAGTTTAGCGCCGGTTTCTGTGGCCTTGATTTTTTCGTCCTGTTCCATTTTTTTAGAAGATACGTTTTCATCGAGGACAGGCAGCTCAATAATGAATGTTGAACCTTGGTCCACTGTACTCTCAACGGCTATGCTTCCTTTGTGGTTCTTGATTGTTCCCAACGCGGCGGCAAGGCCCAGGCCGGTTCCGCCGCCTGAATTATTTGTCGTGAAAAACGGCTCGAATATATGTTTTTTAGTTTCCTCATCAATGCCGGTTCCTGTATCTGATATTAGAATTTTAACATAATTCCCGTGTGCCAATTCGAAGCCTGACTGATTGCAGTTTTCTTCGGTCAATGTTTCGTTTATGGTTTTGAATGTAATCCTTCCCCCGCCTGGCATTGCATTTTTGGCATTGATGGCAATGTTCATAATCATATTCTGAAGCTGGGCGAGGTCGCCTTGGGTGGTATGAAGAGCAGCTTCCAGTTCATTTTTTATGGTTATGCGCTTATCAATCGTATGGTTAAATATAGATATTACTTCCATGATGATCTCATGCATATTAACCGGCACGCTGTGGTAATTGCCTTTTTGGGCAAACGCAAGCAATTGCCTGGTAAGATCAGCCGCGCTGCTTGTCGCTGAAAGGATGTTATTCAGACATTCTTTGCGTTTTTCTTCGCTCAGTGACTTGGCGGAAAGCAGGATGCCGGCATAGCCGTTGATGATGGACAATTGATTATTGAAGTCATGAGCAATTCCGCCGGCGAGTAAGCCGATCGCCCGTATTTTTTCTTCCTGAATAAGCTGTTTTTCGAGATTGGCCTTTTCTATTTCAGCCTTTATTTTTGCTTCAATTTCATTCTGCAGTTCAATATTGCGCTGCTTTATGTCTTCAGTGAGGGTTGCATTTTCATCGAATACTTTTTCGATAGTTAAAAACCATGTTTTCCATATGTCCGGAATCTTGCTGTCATGAGCCGCTTTACTGCCCTGGCTCTTGGCCAGAATGAAATTGACGAATTTCTCGGTCGGATGAATAAGTTTCCGGTAGGTTATAAACAGAGAAGCGGAGACAAGGAACAACATACAGACAATGAGCCCCAGCGTTCCATAGCCGAGTTGCTCAATGATGCCGTTTAGCGGCGTCTGCCTGGGAAAGTAATAAAGAGTTGAAAACGGGGCGTTGGAGAACACGGATTTTATAAAATTCCATTTTCCTGCCGTTATAATTCTATTTTCCGGAGCATTCATGATCATATTTAAATCTGCTGCCAATTCAGGAGGAAGACTGTCTTTAAGCTTCCTGATGGTTTTATCTTTGAATGAAATTAAATCAGGATAGGCCAGCATGTTTTGATCCTGATCGAATATCACCATGCAGCCTTTGCGTTGCGGTTCGAATTCCGCGACAACTGCGTTCATAAAATCTACCGTCAGATCCGCTCCGATCACGCCAACAAAAACGTCATCGTCATAAACTGGGACGGCGCAGCTCGTTATTAACCCGCCCTCCGCGTTACTGTCGATATATGCGCTTGTCCAGAAAACATTTCGTTTGGGATTTTTTTGCGGAGTACTTAATTTCCAGAGATCATAATCATAAAGACTTTCTTCAAATTTTAACCTGTCAGAAGGGAACCAGGGATTGTGAACCATCAGTTTCTCGGTTGACAGATAATAAATATATATGAGATTGGGGAACGATTCTCTGAACGCATAAAAATCATCAGACAGATTCAACCCCATTTTGAGAACTCTATAGAATCTCGCGGATCGGTTATGGAGTGAACCGTTTCCGGTTATATTTATATGAATGTTTTTCCGGTACGGCTCAATGATATCATCCATGTGGAAATAATTTTCACGGGGTTTTTCCTTCATGAATTTATAAGCGAACGGGAATCTTAATCCATTTTCCCTGGACTCGAAAAGATCCGCTTCCGCGGAAATTTTAATCCGCCGGAGGTTGCTTTCTATATAAAAGAATTTACTTTCGATGTGGTTCTTAAATCTTTGAAAATATTTTTGTAAAACTACTGCATCGTATTTTGTGTATTCATGGTTTTGCTGGGCTATCAGAATTACAAAAGCAATAAGGATAAAGATGAATATTCCTGAAAAGAGTAACGCGTGTCTTATTTGAAATCTGGCAACTTTATTTCTATTCATGTCTATATATCGCTGTAATCTTTGATTATTGAAATTATACGCTTCTTTTGCTTGATATTACTCTTGCGTTTGTTTTGATATTTACAAACTCAACTGAATTTAAATAATTGAAATTCTTCCTGCTCCATAAAGCAGGCAGTGGGTGAGCATGACGAGTTCAGGCGCCGAAGGAGGCGTCCCAGTCTTTGAATACAGGTTCCAGGCCCTGGGCTTTCATGTCAGCGACTACCTGATCGACGGAACTGGGATCGGTTACGGTAAACTGTCCAAGGTCGCGTTTGTCTTTCAGCCGTTCATATTCTTCATAGCCGCCGGGCGCGACCTGGGAACCGGCGCTGATGTGGCTGGCGCAGGTTTTTACGATCCTGGTCCGGAAGTCGTGTGATTCGCGGGTGGAAATAAACAAATCGGCTTCGTGGAAGAACAGCCGGAACGCCAGCATCATCTGTTCCAGATTCAGCTCTGACACGGGGGCAGGGACCTGGAACCCGCCTTCGACCGGCGTGATACGCGGAAATGAGAACTGAATCTTGCTTTTCCAGAAATGCTTTCTGGTCCACAGGCCGTGCGCGGCCACGGATACGGCTTCAATCCGCCAGTCGGGATTCAGCCCGAGCAGCGCCCCCATGCCGAGGTTGTAAAAGCCGGCTTCGCCGCCGGCGGCCAGAGCGTCGAGCCGGTTCTGATAATCGGTTTTAGGCCCGCGCCGGTGAAGTTTTTTATATAATTCCTGATCGTAGGTTTCCTGATAAATGGTCAAACCGTGAACCCCGGCTTCGAACAGTTTGCGGTAATTATCGCGGTCCATCGGATAAATCTCAATTGAGATGTAAGAGAACATCTTCTTCAATTCTTTGACGACTTTCACCAGGAAATCCACCGAAACGCCGACCGGATCTTCGCCGCTGACCAGCAGCAGGCTGTCCATGCCGTAACCTTTGATGATTTTGGCTTCGGCGATAGTTTCGTCGAACGTCAGACGACGGCGTTTGTGTTCATGATACGAAGTCCGGAAGCCGCAATAAGCGCAGTCGTTGATGCAGATGTTGGAAATATAAAGCGGGCCGTACAGCCGGACGGTATTGCCGAAATACATTTTCCTGACGGCGGCGGCATGCGCTCGCATTTCGTCCATCATATTTTCCGCGGCGGGGGAAATATAGTTAAGGAAGTCGGAAAACTTCGGCTCTAAATTCTCCAGAGAATGGCGCACCATTTCCTGCGTAACGGTTTGCAGGCAGGCTTTGATCTCATTCTCCGGATATTTGCAATAGGGAAACATTTTCAAGATTCCTGAATTAATAAAAACAATCAGACGATATTGTCAAAAGTGTTCAGCGGAGAGGTCGCGGACGCCCGGAAGCCGGGAGCCGCGGGAACTGCTTTTAATGCCATTTCAGCGGCTTTCACCGCCAGCGCAAAAGCCATGGCCATCATTTCCGGATCACCGGCCGCGGCAATGGCGGTATTTATCAGCACGGCGTCAGCCCCGAGTTCGATGGCGGCGGCGGCATGCGAAGGCAGGCCGAGACCGGCGTCAACTATTACCGGAACGTTGGACTGCTCAATGATAATCCGCAGCATGGTTTCAGTTTTCAGCCCCTGATTGCTGCCGATGGGCGCGCCAAGCGGCATCACGGCATGGACCCCCGCGTCTTCCAGCCGTTTGGCCAGAACCGGGTCTGCATTGATATAGGGCAGGACGATAAAGCCCTCTTTGACCAGGATTTCAGCCGCCGCCAGGGTTTCGATGGGGTCCGGCAGCAGATAATTGGGATCGGGATGAATTTCCAGTTTTATCCATTCATAGCCGCCGGCGCGGCCGAAACGCGCGATTTTGACGGCGTCCTGGGCGTTGCGGGCTCCGCTGGTATTCAGCATTATTCCGACTTTTTTCCGGTCTATCGCGGAAAGAATGTCATCGCCGCCGTCTCCGATGTTTACGCGGCGGAGAGCCACGGTGACAAGTTCGGTGCCGGATGCGTTAATTGCCTTTCTCAGATATTCAGCCGCGGCAAACTTGCCGGTTCCGAGAAACAGCCGGCTCTTAAATTCTTTTCCCGCGATCTTTAATGTATTCATTTTACCACCAATATGTTTCAGTCTCAAATTCAAACTTGGAATATAGCATTTTTTTTACAATAATCAACCAATTAATGCTGCGCTTTTGTTTCTGTGCTGCCAGGAGACATTATGGACATTATGGACATTATGGACATGCCCTGAGCAGCATGTGCCCGTCTGACCGGCTCAACCGTCCGGACTGGTTAAGGTTTTCGTTAACTGCATTGCCGCCCATTATCCCCATTATCCCCATTATCCCCATTATTCCCATCTGTATTCACAACCATTTTGGACAGTCCACGTGCAGAACCAATTTTAACTACAGAGACACAGAGGCACAGAGAATACATCTTTTTAATTGTTTGTTTTTCGAACCACTCCGACACTTTGGATAGCCATTGAATACAAGTTCTAAAGTTCTGGAGTTCTAAAATTCTAAAGTTTTACCACTCTCGAACTTCCGCACTCTCGAACTTCCGCACTCTCGAACTTCCCTCACACTCCGAGACTTTGGATAGTCGTTGAGCATAATATTTTTCAATTTTCATAACCCACTCCGAGACTTTAGTATCTTTGTTTTAGACTTCTATGTTTTAAACGTTTTTAAAATTAACATATTAAGATGCTTGTTTATCAAGGACTTGCGCCCATCCATTCTCATAAATTTCTACTGCCGATGACATGATAGCCCATCCTTTTTC
>CAIKZE010000343.1 GCA_903831825.1 uncultured Lentisphaeria bacterium
CGCCCTGCGGCAAGGCCCTTTTGAGTTTATTTGAAAATACCTCAGTCCCCCGATATTCATATCGGGCTTCCGTCGGTATTCCCAAATAATTCTCAAAATTGCTCTTGTTTTTACTAGCTTTAAGGTTGCGAATCGGTATAAGTCGCTGGAAATTCCTTTATAACAAAGCTATATTTTGAAACAGTTTTTATAAAATATAAACTTTTCATGGAGAATTTAATGATTATGCGTAAAACCCTGTTCGCCCTGACGGCCTGTTTTTCAATCGCGCTGTGCGCGTCAGCCCAAGATGGCGGCAGTGCGACCGGAATCACACTGGACAAGCTGCTGAACAATATAGACAAAGCCACCGATCCTGAAAACAAGGCCAGAGATGTAAAGACGGTCATTACGAAATATGAAGGTTCGGTTTCGATGCAGGAAATCAAGATGCAGATAACCACCATGTTCAAATCGCCGGACAAAAGCAAGACGGTCGTAAAAGCCGGTGAAAATATGCCTGACAGCATTGAACTGTTCAACGGTCAGGAAGGCTGGACGGTGGTCCCCGGCATGGGAGTGCGTCAGATCAACGGGCCGCAGCTTGACTTCATGAAATTTACCGCTAAAATGAGCAATCCGGCCAACCGCATGAGAGATATTTTCCCGAAAATCGAAGTGGCTCCGGCCCTGGAAAAGATTGACGGCAAAGATTGTTATAAACTGACTTGCCAGACTGACCCCAAACTGAAGCAGTTGCCGCTGGCGATATACATTGACAGCGTCACTTTTCTTCCCGCCAAAATGGTGATAATGGTTTTCACCGATATGGGGCAGATTCCGGGAACGACCTTCTATTCCAACTATAAAAATATGGATGGCATGGTTATCGCGACCGAGCAGAAAACCCAGACCATGGGCATGGAAATGTCAACTAAATTGGTTTCCATCAAATACAACGAGAAGATAGAGGATTTTGAATTCGAGCTGCCGAAAGAATTTAATGCTCCGCCCGCGGATGCCCCGGTTCCGGCGAAAATCCCGATTGCGGCGCAGACGGATGTTGCGGCCCCGGCTCCGGTAAAATCCGCGGACAAAGGCGATTTGACCCTTAAAAAAAAAATAGCGCTCAAGATTAAAAAAGATAAAGCCGCGGCCCTTAATGCCGCCGTCAAGGATATTGACGACAATGCGGACAATGATAATGATGATGACAAGGACAAAGACGACGACCAGGACAAGGATAAAGACAAGGACAAAGACAAGGATTTATAAAAATTGAGAATAATGAAGTTTGTCCTGTTTTTCGCTTGTCTGCCGCTGGTCGCCGCGGCCGGCGCTGAAGCCGTTTCTAAGCAGAACAAGGCTTCCGACGCAACCGCCAGACACGCCGTTGCGGTTTTAGATGAAGTCTGGACAAACATCAAAAAAAGCCATTTCGACCAGAATTTTGAAAAAGACTACCGCGACAGCATTTACAACAAGTATCTGCCGGAAATAAAAAAAGCCGGCAACGACACCCAGCTTGCCGGGATTCTGAACCGCATGGTCAAAGAATTCGGACAGAGCCATATCCAGGTGCTGCCGCCGGTCAATGAACTGGAAGTAATGGCGCTCAGCGCCGCCGAGAAAAACGTGGAGCCGGTAACCTTAAACTCACAGGATGTTCCGGCCGACGTCGGAATTATCCCGTGCATCGCGGAAAACCGACTGTGCGTGTCGCGCACCGTAAAGGGTTCCCCTGCCGATGCGGCGGGAATCAAGGCCGGCGATTGCATCATCAGCATCAACGGGCTTAAACTGGACCCCTCAATAAAGTCTTATATTCCCTGGGATACGTTGACGTCTTTCATGCTGGCGGGTATGCCGGAAAGCAGAGTTTCGCTGGTTACAGCCAACAGCAATGGCATTAAGAAAGAATACATGCTGACCCGCAAGCCCAATGGTTTCAACTGGTTCAAATTCGGCGCCATGCCCCGGACTTACGCGGCATTCTACTCGGAAACGCTGCCCGGCAATATCGGCTATGTTCATCTGACCGCGTTTTTCCCTGAACAGATCACCTCGTTCGTCAAAGCCATTACCGGCAATTTGAAGGGCGTCCGCGGGCTCATCATTGATATGCGCAATAACATCGGCGGGGTGGTTATTCTGCCGCAATGGCTGGCGGGATGGTCATGTCCGCAAGTAATTAAGATGGGCAAACTTCAGCTCAAGGAAGCCACGCTAACCCCGTCCTCCTATCCCCAGCAGCAATGCTTCAAAGGCCCGGTGGTGATTTTAATCAACGAAGGCACGGCCAGCGCCGCCGAAATTTTCGCGGCCTCGATGCAGGATTCAAAGACCGCCGTATTATTCGGTTCCGTAACTTCCGGCAAATGCCTGCCGTCGCAGTTTCTGCGCCTGCCCAGCGGTTTCCGCCTGCAGACGATTTTCGGCGATTATGAACGTGAAAACGGCAAACGCATTGAACAACTGGGCGTCACTCCCGACGTTCCCGTAACCCTGAAATTATCCGATCTCCGTAACAACACCGATACCGTCCGCGAAGCCGCCGCCAAATATCTGGAGCAGAAGCTGGCGGAAAAACAGTAAAAACTAAGCTGAGTTTTGCTACCTTCAATGCAGGACATTATTCGGATTTGCCATTTCTGGAAATTTATGGGACTTATGGGACTTATGGGACTTATGGGACTTATGGGACTTATGGGACTTATGGGACTTATGGGACTGTTTGTTGAATTCTGACTTGGATGCGGGCGTTGCTCATACGCTCGCGTAAACCGCCTTCTTTCAGGAAATTCTGTTCAAGGTGCTTCAGTTGCCGGTCCAAAAGATAATTTGCCTGATGTATCAGGCAAACAGCTATGTTTGCAACTATTTCCGCGGAGCGGGTTTCAGCAAAATCCTTAAATTTCATGGAACTGCCTTGGGACGAACTTAGTTTCCTGACATAAAGTGCTTCTTTGGAATCTTTTTCCCACAACGAATAGCCTCGGGTACGGAGAAAGTCCCGGTAGTCCTCCAATAACTCTTCCTGGCTTGCCCGTGCGACATTTAATAGTTTTATTTCGGTTTCTTTGGAAGTGCCGGAGGCAACAGAGCCTTCGATAATATTCTGTTTGCCGGAACGGGCGGCCTGAATCATCTGGTCAATTGTACGGTCGCCTTTACACAGAAAGCGACTGCAGAAAGAAAAAGTCACATCATAAATAATCTCGGATTTCCGGTATGACAATAGTTCTTTGTAGTTTCCATGTTTAGGTATAAAACTATTAGTCATAGCAATTCCTCTATTACTTTTATAAGACCATGTTTCAGGCGTTACCATATGCGGAATCGGTCATATTGGCAAACTTTAGTAAAGTAAAATCCATAGGACCCATAAGTCCCATAGGTCTCATAGGTCCCATCAGATTTGTTATGGTTTTCATAAGGCGAATAGATCAGTCTGAGTTGATTCAATATCCTTTTGTAAAAAAGTTATTTTTCTAAGAAATATGGCTTGCAATATTTTATTTCATACGATACTATTATTATGGCAATATAATTATGAGGGAGAAATTATGATTACGCGAGAAGCTGATTATGCATTAAGAGTTGTTTTACGTCTGTCCACGATGCCGGAAGGCCAATCATTAAGTACGGCTGTATTGGCGGAAGAAATGTATATTCCTTATCGTTTTTTGCGAAGGATTGTCCGTAAACTGTGTGATTCCGGCCTTGTCGGCTCGGTCAGGGGCAAAACCGGCGGGGTTCATTTGCTGGAAAAGCCGGAAAAGATTTCCGTGCATGATATTCTGGCGGTTTTTGATCCAAGATCGCTGCTGTTCAATAGCTGTTACGGAGATGACTGTTACTGTCCCAGGAAGGAAGATTGCAGTGTTCACCGCATGATGGATCCGGTGCAGAAATTGCTTAATGAACGGCTTCAGTCAATCACTTTTGCGGATTTGTCCGGAAAGTAATTTGGCGTAATATATCAGAGGCCTTTTAAGGCAAGATTGGCGATTTCCGGGGAAATTTTATTCAGAACGGCAAGAGAAATATCCAACGCCTCCGCGGAAGTCGCGCATTTCATTGCTTCCATTGCGGCCTTTTCCGCTTCATACATGCTGAGTTTCCGCACGATGCGGCGGACCGCCCCCAGCGAAGTGGGACTCATGCTGAGTTCGTGAACCCCCAGTCCAACCAGCAGCGGGGTATATTGCGGTTCGCCGGCCATCTGGCCGCAAACGCTGACCCAGATGTTATGCCTTCTCGCGGCCTGGCTCACCCGGTGTATCAATTCCAGGATTGCGGGGTGCGACGGGTGGTACAAGTAGGCGACCCGCTCGTTGCTGCGGTCGATCGCCATAGTATATTGAACAAGGTCGTTCGTGCCGATGCTGAAGAAATCCACCATTCCGGCCAGGGTATCTGAAATCATTGCCGCAGCGGGGGTTTCAATCATTATTCCCACTTCCATCGCTTTATTAAAATCGCATTGTTCAGAGGTCAATTCATCTTTCACGTTATCCATGAATTTTTTGAGTTCCGTGACTTCTTCACTGCAGGAGATCATCGGGAACATAACTTTCAGGTTGCCGCAGGCGCTGGCTCTCAGAAGCGCGCGAAGCTGCGTCCGCAAAATATCCGGCCTTTCCTTAAGGCATAATCTGACCGCGCGCAGTCCCAGAAACGGATTGGATTCGGAATCGCTGGAGATTTTCTGCTCCAGTTTGTCGCCGCCGATATCGAGGGTCCTGACGACCACCGGCTCTCCATCCATTTCCTGAATCAGCTTCCGGTAGGTCTGGAATTGCTCATCTTCAGTCGGCAGGTGGTCCGAATTTATAAATAAATACTCGGTACGGAACAAGCCGACGCCGCTGGTGCCGAATTTCCTGGCGGTGGTAATTTCGTCAAGACTTTCGAGGTTTGACGCCAGTTGCACGGTAAAACCGTCAACCGTTTCAGGGCGGAGCCGGCTTTCTCTAACCAGATCAATATAAAATTTGTCTTCCTCTTTCGACTTCAGTTTATAGAGTTCCAGCGTTTTCGAGTCCGGATTGATAATGATTGTCCCGATAAAACCGTCAATGATGATTTCATCATCGTCTTCCAGATTTTCGAAAATATCCTTGGAAACACCGACAATTGCCGGAATCTGCATTGATCTGGCCAAAATTGCCGTATGGGATGTATTGCTGCCGGTCTCCACCGCAAATGCCAGAACTTTTTCACGGTCCAGCAGCGCGGTATCCGACGGCGTGAGATTGCGGGCGATTATGATTCGTTTTGAAACGATGTTGTCCAGTGAATGCCGTTTGGCATTGCGCAGATTGGCCAATACCCTGGAGGCAACGTCTTTGATGTCATCGGCTCTTTCTTTGATATACTTGTCCGGCATGACGGAGATCGCCGCAACATATCTTTCGACAACTTTAAAAAAGGCATAATCAGCGGTTTTGAATCTGCGCCTGACCATATCCTGAACTTCACTCATCAGCATCTGGTCGTCTACAATCAGCAAATGGGCATCGAAAATACTGGCCTCGCGCACATCAAACTTGTCCTGGACTTTTTTTTGCAGGATTTCAAGCTCATCGCGGGTTTTATCCAATGCTAGGTTGAAATTGGCAATTTCTGATTCAACCTGAGACTGGGAAATAGGTTTATCGCTGGACTCGGTATAGGCGGTATTATATTCTTTGATGACCAGAGCCGGCCCGACTGCTATTCCAGGCGATGCCGAAATTCCATGAAATATAATTTCTGTTTTGGGGATCATGGATAACTTTTTTATTCCTCGTCAAACTTGCGCGAAATTAAATCGATAATCGCCTTGAGGGCATCTTCACAGTCTTTGCCTTTCGCGGATATTTTAATTACGGTGCCGTAACCGGCAGACAACATCAGCAACCCCATAAGACTTTTACCATTAACCACTTCGCTATCTTTTTCAACAGTCACTTCGCATTCGAAGTTTGAAACGGTTTTGACAAATAAAGATGCCGGCCTGGCATGGAGCCCAAGCGTATTTTTTATCTCTATATTGTGAGAAATTTCATCATCTTCCGGCATCTTCGACCATCTTTACTTTTACAGTATCAAAACAAATATGTAAAAACTTAACTGTTGTTAAATTTATACTGATTAAAACCCTCTTCATAATGTAATTTAAAATTGTCGAAAAATCAAGCATCTTTTATGCAATTTCAACACTAAAAACCATTATGCGCACCACCGATATTCATATCAGGGCTTCATCGGCATTCCAATAATTCTCGGATTACTGCTGTTTTAGTTCGTCAACCGGCATTATTAACGGGTATCCCAACCGTACAGTTTTTGTTCCGAGGGTGTCTGATATAAGGAATAACTTTAAAAAAGTACTAAATCGGGCTCGCTGTTATTTGAACAAATGACGGTTCCGGTTTAAAGTATATTTTAGTCGAATAGTGAAGTGAGGAGCGACTGTAAGCGTTAGGGATAAAGAATACAAGCAGGCCGGTTGGCGGGGCAGGGTGAAGCAGTAAGCTATATTGACGATCCGCCAGGCTGACTGGAAACTGTTGATTTGTTTAAAATAACTGTTTCATATATCAAAATATAAGTCAAGAAGGAGATTCCATGAAAAAATGGATTGAAGACCTGTTGGAGTTGCAAACCATCGACATGCGTATCAGAAACATGAAAATGCGTTTGGAAATGCTGCCGAAAGAAAAAGTCAGTCTTGAAGCCGAGATGAAAAAGGAAGAAGGCGAAATCAAGTCAAAAAGCGAGAACACCAAGAAAACTGAGCTGGCGATAAAAAGAGCGGAATCATCAATTGCCGAGGTCAATGAAACCATTAAGAAAATCCAGGCCAATTCAGCCATGGTCAAGAAAAACAACGAATATCAGGCCATGATGTCTGAAATCGCGCAGAACAAAGCAAAAATCAGCGATTTCGAAACTGAAGAAATCACCTTGTTGGATGAACTGGAAAAAGCCAAGACGGAACTCAAGGCATTCGAAAAGCAGTATCACGCCAAAGTTCAGACGATTAAAGAAAATCTGTCAGAACTACAGCAGATGGAAGGCGAAGTAAGGGAAGAAATCAACCGTTTGATTGCGGAGCGAGCCCACAAGGAAAACGGGATTCCCCAGGATATTATCCGCCTGTACAGCCGTCTGCTTAAAACTACCGGAGACCCGCTGGTGAAAGTCAATAACGATATTTGCGGCAACTGTCATTTAAAATTGACGCCGCAGACGCTTACTGAATCCAGGAAGGGTTCGGTTATCACATGTGACAATTGTCAGCATCTGCTTTACATGGAATAAAAATCTTAGTCGTATTTTATATAATCACATAAAGCGCAGATAGTAAGCATGACTGAACAAGACCCGCGCAAAATATGCATTATACTCAATGAGTTTCCAGCCAGCGAGGAGCCCGGTTTTTCAGATCAGATTGAGCTCCTGGAGCAGATGGGAAATTTTCTGTACATTATTGTCCTGAAAAACAGTGATGACCCAAGCGCCGGCAGCCTCCATGCGGATATCAAGTTCCTGAAGTTTTCGCCGGTACGGCTGCTGCAGGGGCTTGGAACTCTGGTGCTGATGCTCATTATCACCCCGGTAAATTCAGTAAAAGCATTTTGCCTGATGTTGAAATTCCTGGTTTGCTCATGGCATCCTCTGCAAGTTCTGAGAAACTATCTCCAGGCAGTGCTGGCAGTCAATGAAGATATCATTCCGCTGGAAATGACCCATATTCATAGCGAAGCATTTCCGGAAACCGCCAGGGTCGCAGTGTTTGCATCGGTTTTCAGCGGACTGAAAGTAAGTTTTACCGTACTGCCGACAAACCTTTACGGTCGTAAATCACGGGAAATGACATTGCTGCTTTCCAGAGGTAATTTTATCCTTACGTTGTCAGAGTATGACCGGAAGCACCTTGGTGAAGACATCTTCAAAAACAGATTGCGGAAACCGGCGATAGTGTCATTGCCGCCGGCGGTAAACCTGAATAGTTTTACGTTCAGCAGAAGAATCAATATTCCGTGCGAACCGTTTAAACTGATTACTGTCGGTGCGCTGAAAAAGAAAAAAGGCATCCATACGGCAGGGCTGTTCAATGCTAATTAAAACAGCCTCAATTCTAGCTTTTTTTTCGTTCATTTGTTTTCATCAGTAATTTTGAATTCATAATGCCAAGTTCAACCCATTCATTAATCAATAATTTAAATTTTCTGTACTCATTTA
>CAIKZE010000344.1 GCA_903831825.1 uncultured Lentisphaeria bacterium
CCGTGCCTCAGCGTCTTCGTGCGAGAATATGTTCGGCTTTTTTGTATTTTGCCTTTCCTTCATCAGTTGGATATTTCCCGCCTCGCGGGATCCCGCCTTGCGGGACGGATATTGGATATTCGTTTTTTATCCATAAATTCCAGGAAAGAGCCATAATAAAAAAAAGGATTTCTCTGTGTCTCTGTGTCTTCGTGCGAGAATATGTTCGGCTTTTTTGTATTTTGCCTTTCCTTCATCAGTTGGATATTTCCCGCCTCGCGGGATCCCGCCTTGCGGGACGGATATTGGATATTCGTTTTTTGAATCCACAAATTTCAGGAAAGAGCCATAATAAAAAAAAGGATTTCTCTGTGCCTCTGTGGTTAATTCACGACTTGGCAAAGGGATGGATGTCGCTTTCAGTAAGCCCTACCGTGCGAATGAAATATTCCAGTTCATGAATGCGTCCCAGCCGCTCAAGGGTATGGGAATCGCTGCCGAATACGAATTTGCAGCCGGCCTGTTTAGCCAGCGAAAGCACTCTGACCGGAGTTTCAAGACTGAAAAATCTGTTTTTGACCGGGTCCCGCAGGAAACTGACGGTTATTTCCAGCGCTACGCCGCTTTCCGCCGCAACATGGAAACTGTCCAGAAATTCGCTGTCCGTGATTGTCGCGATAATTGCGTCATAACGATCAATATAACCAAGCGGGAAGCAGGGATGCGCCAGGATTGTCGCCAGCTTGCATCGGGCTCCGGCGCGGAAGAATTTCAGCATATGTGCTGCAATATCGTGGTCAGAATCTGTCGGCGGCTGTTCAACAAAACCTTTGAAATGGAAATGGTCAGTGGCCAGGACGACAAAATCCAGCGATTCCGCCAATGCCGGCAGGATTCCGAATTTGCCTGGCGCAATCATTTCGGCCTCGCAGCCGACATAAATTTTTACTCCGTCCGGATTGACGCCATGCAGTTTCTCGCGGAGCAGTTCAATCTGCTTTTCCGTCTGCGGCAGATAAAAATCATGCGGCGTATATTCGGGGTTTGCCCATAGATGGTCAGTGAAACCGATTCTTTCGATGCCCAATTTTTTCACGACAGGAATAATATTTACCGGCAATTGGCGTTCATCCGAACAGCAGCTTGAAAGAAATGTATGCACATGGAAATCATGATCAATTTTTAGCATTTTGCCTCTATTTAAATTTGATATCCAACTCAAACATTTTATAATTCCCTTGGTTTATAATATGAATATAACGGCTATCTTATACAAGTAGCGAAAACCCCAAAGCTAAAGTTTGATACTGATTTTCATAAAATCTTTCTTCATGTTTCATTTTTATACCTGATACTTTTAGCAATTCCAGTTAAATCCGGAAATAGTTTTTTAGCAGAGATATTAGCGTTATGGAAAATGTTTTCAGCAGAGAAACAATTTACTGGATTAAAATTAAACTTTATGAGGTTGGCAGATTGAAAATCAAATTTCCCATCAAAATAATCTTTTATAGCATATTGGGAAGGATTGTCGAACTCTTCAGCATTGAAGTTTAACGTATGTTTCAAGTTACTTTCAAATGAATCTAACAAAGTAGTAGAAAATAAAAAACTTCCGCTTTGGGCTGCTATTCTTCTATTATAATAACCAGGGACGACAGGAACTATCCCCTTGGCTTCTTTGTGTGAAGAATTTAGAATTTCTTCAACAAGCTCTATGCACTCCTTTTCCTGCTGATATTCATTTTCAAGAAACCACATTATTCCATTTTCGTATGTATCTGGCGCATATTGAGGATCTGTTTCTAGGGTTTTTTTATACTGTTCTTTAGCTTTTTTTACAGTATCAAGCTCTCCTTGTCCATGCAAAAGCTGCTCTTTACGAAATGCCCAAACTGATTTAGTGTTGCAAGAGTTTTTCTCAAAGGCAAAATACAAAGCTACAAATATTGAACTAGTTACATCTAATAACCTTGTTGGAGCTCCATAATGCTGCATAGCTGCAAGTAAGTCTGTATTATTTCCAAATTTAATGTATTGATAAACATGCTTTTTGAATTTTTCAATAGCATAATTTTCAGCATTTTTCAATATTTGCTCATTCGGAGATATTATGTCCTTATCAACTATTTCATCGAGACTGCGCATTATTGGGTCACTATTATTCATGCGAAATTCAAACTTTGACTTGCGATTGTTTATAAAACGTTCATGTGTTGTTTGTAATTTCCATGAACTATCAGCTTGTCCGCGAAAAAGCCATGCCTGAGTATTAAATATTGCAGTTAACTTCATAAACTCATGCCAGTCGTTAACGTTACAAACTATAAATTTACTATTAGTATCCATATAGAAGAATCCTTTTTATATTCTATATTCTAGTACTTTATGTCTCTTGCTAATCCCTCTATGTCAGGAAATAAATTTAAAGAAGATACATTAGTATTTTTTAAGACGTTATCTGCAGAGTGACACTTAACTGGATCAAAAACAAATTTAACAAGTCTTGTTTGCAGGAAGCTTTTCATCTTGAGAAAATCATCAATATAAATTATTTTGGGGATTTTATATGACTTTTCTGAAATGCCTAAAGTATGTCTCAAGCTATCTTCAAACGTTTCTCCTAGTTTACTTGAGAGCAGGAAACTACCATTTTGAGCACTAATTCTTTCATTGTAATAGTTGGGCGTTACATGAACAATACATCCTTCATAGTCAAATTTTCCAGATAAAATTTTACAAGCTAATTCTATACATTCTTGTTTTTGTTTGAGCTCATCGTCAAGTAAGTCATAAATGCTATTATCTTCGCTTGCTGTGTGAAGTCCAGCTTGTTCACTTAATAAACTCTCTCTCCTAAATGCCCATATTACTTTAGGTTTTAATTCTCCTTTTGAATCATAAATATCAGATTCAAAAGCAAAAAACAAGGCTATGAACAATGAAGCTGTAACATCTAAAAGTCTTGTTGGTGTTCCATAGTGTTGCATAGCTGCCAATAAATCAATCTGCTTTTCATGATTCATATATAGCTGTGCATCTTTTTTGAAATTTTCGATTGCAAGCTTTTCTGATTTATGCAAAATTGTTTCAACTTCATTTTTTAAATTCTTAATTTTATTTATATCAAGTGTTTGAGATTTTATTTTATCAATTTTTGATTCAAGACTAAATCTTTGAAGCTTAATCAATTCGCGGTTCTCTTCACATACCTTGCTTATGATAAACTTATATTTATCTACAAGCTGATCCAATAAACGTTCATGAGAAGTTTTGAGTGTCCAGTCGCTGTCTGCTTGGCCTCTAAAAAGCCATTTTTGGGTATTTAAGTGTTGAGAAAAAACCATGAATTTGGGCCAATTGCTAACCTTGCATTCGATATATTCATCCATTGTCTTTGCCTATATTAAACGTTTTAATGTTCTTAATCGTTAATTTTACAATTTCGCAACTCTCTGCAACTCTCTGCAATAGGTCGCCACGGCGCTTTTATCAGGAAAACGATGAGAATCCCATTTTGTTATAAAAGGGATTATTCCAATACCGTAATGTTGCTGATGCGAACCATCAAAGCCAAAGCTATTTATTGCCTCTCTATTGGATTGCCAAGCGCTGATTAAGTCATTGAGTTGTTTTGGGGTGAGAGACTTGATGTTCGGGAATTGTTTTGCCAAAATATTTCCATGATCAAAACTGCCACATCTCTTCACCGCAATGATAAATGCATCTTTCATCTGATCATATTTAAGTAGTAATTTTACCAATTTTTCAGGTAAATCATTCCATTGTATCTGAGCGGGGTCGTACCCTATCTTTTGTACATTTTGTGTATAAAAACTCATATGTTTCATCATAAAACTGCCGTTAAACAGATTTTTTGCCGCCATAAAATTGATTTAACGACTCCTATGTATTATTTCAACATGCCGGTGACGCATTTTCAGAGTAAAATATAGCCGGATGAGAACATTATGCAAATAGCGGAAACAAAAAATCACAGGCTTGGGCGTAGATTCAACACCCAATATCCAACACTCAATTTTCAACTGAGGATAGACAGGATAGACAGGATAAAAAAAACGTTTCACCACGAAAAGCACGAAACTCACGAAAAGGGGGAAACATAGAAAAAACCTGAAGTCAGCGTATGACTGCGGACATCGCAG
>CAIKZE010000345.1 GCA_903831825.1 uncultured Lentisphaeria bacterium
AAATCGAAGCGCTCGGGTTGTCTCTGGGCATGACTTTCAGCGAAAATCTGCTGAATGCACTTGAAGCGGAAGCCGAACGCCTCAAAGCTCAATCCGTGGAGGAAAAATAATGCGTCATAGATTACATACATTTAAAATCGGCCGTTCCGGCGCGCATCGCCGGGCAATGCTTGCCAATATGGTAAGCAGCCTGATCGAACATGGACAGATTACTACAACTATCGTTAAGGCTAAGGAAGCGCGCCGGTTTGCCGACAAGGTAATCACTCTCGGCAAAAAAGGCCAGCTTCATCATCGCCGCCAGGCGGTTGCCAAGCTTAGAAACAAAACTGCCGTCAAAAAACTTTTTGACGAAATTGCTCCGAAATACATGACCCGCGCGGGCGGCTATACCAGAATTATTCATCTGGCAAAGCTGCGCATCGGCGATGCTGCTGAAATGTGCATACTTCAGCTTGTGGAAGAAGGAGCCCCGGCCCAGAAAACTGCAGTTCCCGAAAAGGCTGTAGAACAAAAGGCTGAATAAATCATAATGACTGCTGTTTTAAGACAACAGGACTTATAATTGAGAAACCCCGGCTCCATGCCGGGGTTTTTTTATGCAGTACGGAGGTGTTCTCCTATCACCGGGCAGGGACAGGATGGAGAGCGCACAATATCTATTTTTCAGGGGAAATAATATGAGCGGTAAATTTGCAGGATTCAATGTAATCATCACCGGCGGAACCCGCGGCATCGGCAGCGCAACATCCGAACTTTTTCTGAAGAGCGGCGCATCGGTTACCGCAGTTTACGGCGGCAATGATGGCGCGGCTGCGGAATTTAAGGCAAAATGGCCAGGGTTTCCGCTGAATGTCGTCAAAGTTGATGTTTCAGATTATACTGCGGTTGAAAATTTTTTCAACGAGTATGACAATGCTCACACGTCTCTTGAAGTGCTGGTTAACTGCGCCGGAATCAGAAAAGACAGCGTGGCCGGCATGATGTCGTCGGAAGACTGGAATTCAGTCATTGCCATTAACCTGACCGGCACGTTCAATATGAGCAAATTCGCGGTCATGAAGATGATGCAGAGCCGTTTCGGCCGGATTATCAGCATCACTTCGCCATCCGGCAAACTGGGCTTTGCCGGCCAGGCCAATTATGCGGCGTCTAAAGCGGGACAAGTGGCGTTTACGAAATCTCTCTCCAAAGAAACCGCCCGTCGCGGTATCACGGTCAACTGCGTATCTCCCGGATTTATAGAAACTGATCTTATCTCCGATCTGCCGGAAGATTTGAGGAAAGAATATAAAAACCAGGTTCCGATGAAGCGCTTCGGCACTCCGGCGGAAGTTGCGGAAGCTGTTTTGTTTCTGGCATCCAAAGAAGCGTCATATGTAAACGGCACTGTGCTGGAAGTAACCGGCGGACTTTAATTCCGGGATGACGCTTCATTATCACGCATGGTTAAAATTTAAATTGTCAGATAGAAAGTAAACGCGGGTGTTGAAAATGGGATTTTTGGGAATAGAAAATAAAAAATTTTTGATCTTTGGTGTTGCCAACCGCAAAAGTGTGGCGTTTCACATTGCCAAAGTATTGCAGGAAGAAGGCGCGGAACTGATCTTTTCTGTTCAGAAGGATGACGCCGCCGCAGTCGTCGAAAAATTTTTCCCCGAAGCTGCTGTTTACCGCTGTGATTTCGAAAATGAAAACGGAATGAAAGCGGTTGCCGCGGAAATCGGGTCTGCCCATAAATCCATTTACGGAATCGTTCATTCAGTGGCTTTTGCGAATTTCTCCGAAGGCATCAAACCGTTTCACCAGACTGTCAGGAAGGACTTTTTGCAGGCGGTGGATATTTCCTGCTTCTCCTTCATCAATATCGCCGGATTGTATCTGCCGTTCATGGATCCGGATGGCGCCATGCTGACGATTTCAATCTCAACTACGCGAATGGCGGCGGAGAGCTACGGCTATATGGCTCCGGTAAAAGCTGCGTTGGATTCCAGTATTTGCTTTCTGGCAAAATCGTTAAGCGAAACGACCAAAATCAGAGTCAACGGCGTCGGCGCTTCGTTGCTCAAAACTTCTGCTTCCGCAGGCATCCCCGGATATATCAAACCGTATCTTTTTGCCGAAAAAGCCACCCTCAGAAAAGAGGCGTTGAAAACGGAGGAGGTTGCCAATGTTGCAGCCTTCCTGTTGAGTCCGCGCGCCGCCGGAATCAATGCCCAGACCATCGTAGTGGACGCCGGCATGTCCGTAAATTATTTTGACCGCGAAATAGTCAACAAAGTCATAGAATAAGCGCAGACTAAGCGATACTCTGCGGTAAAAATTTGCTTATAACCGCAAAGTAACGCTGATCTTTCAAGAAAATTTTTAGCTAAACGCTAAGCTGAAATCCAATTCTCATTTCTTGGCTTTCTCTGGCTTGCACAGGTGGTTTTTGTCGCTCGATGAAGCGCCGCATTTCTTGCAGACGAAATTTGCTTTTTCTTTGCTTGCGCTTTTTTTGCTGCTTTCTTCACATTTTTTCATGATGCACCTCTGTTTTAATGTTAACTTCGCAATTTTCGGCTTTCTAACCGTATTTCAATATAATACCCGCCAAAATAATATGCAAGATTAATAACTGAAAAATTTATCCTTGTCCATTCCAGGAGTTAATTCAAGCTTAACGTGCTTTAAATAAACTATTTACATCATCACAGAAAATTGTTTTTACTATTTCTTAAAAAACTCATTGATGTTTTTCATGAATTTATTGTTGCAAAACAAGTCAGTTTGTTGTATAATTTACTAAAGCAGTTTAGTAAAAAAGAAGAGGGTTTTTTATGTATGGTAAAAAAGATCTGCGGAGTGCGCTTCGCGCGAATTTAAACTGGTTCGAAAATTCCGGAGTAATGATACCGAAAGATGGTTTATGGGGTGTTGCCGAGCGAGTAGCGTTAAAGGGCAACAGTTCAATGGGGAAAATATATAACACATTTTCGGTCTGGACTGAATTCGAAAATCACAGCATCATTGAGTCGCGCCGCGCCGACTGCAATTTTGAAACCGCATTGTTGTTCCTTCTGGCGGCGGAAGTATTTAAATCAAAAAAGTACCGCGAAGTCGCCGTCAATATTCTGGACTTTCTCTATTTTCGCAGCGGCATGCTGAACCGTTTTCCGGCAGATAAAAAAATGACTGGAGCCTGGTTCTGGTCACATGTCATAAAAACAATCTGGTTTGATGACAACAGTTGGAACTGTCTTATTCCATTGCTGATAAGTGAAAAATACCCGGAGCTGGATAAGAAATACGAATTGAAGAAATGGGCGCTGGTTCTTGCGGACAGCATGGCGGAAGCCTTCAACATCCATTTCGAGTTTCCGGCTGGATTTCAAACAACTTGGTGCGGGTCCCTCAAACTGCCGCATTGGGGGGCGTTAGTTTGCATGGCGTTGGCCAAAGCCTACACGGTTTCGCCTAATCCGGAATATCGCAAAGTTGCAGACCGGTATCATGCGCATCTGGACGAACATAAAGATACGTTCATCGCCAGCGAACTGGCATATGCCATAACCGGATCTGTTTTTTGTTACTCCGCGTTCAACGATGAAAAGTTCAAACAGACAGCGGAATTTTTCGGAGACAAATTAATTAAACGAATGGAGCCGGCAACTGGAAATATTCCTGCGGAACACGGGGAAGCGCCAATCGGGCCGCATCTGGCGGACACCATTTACACTATAAACTGGGCATTGCTGGGTTTCCAAAATCTTTATGCTGTCTGCCGCAGTAAAAATTATCGGGCGGCATTCGTTAAACTTTTAGCGCTGCTGCTCAAGATTCAGGATAAATCTCCGGAAAATCATGTTCACGGCTGCTGGTGCGGCATGTATGATTTGAAAGCCGGAACCTGGGGCGGCGGGGACTGCTATGAGGGCGGGGCAAACAGCATCTATACCGGCTGGACTAACGCCCCGATTGCCTCCTGCATTGCATTTGAATTACTTAACGTTTCACTGGTAAAAGGCTTAAAATAAAGGGATTGAATATGATGATCGTAAAAGAAACTATTGTCCGCTATGAGAAAGAGTTGCTGGAATCGATTGTGCCGTTTTGGGAAAAAAATTGTGTTGACCGGGAATTCGGCGGCTATTTTACGTTTCTCGACCGGGACGGATCGGTTTATGACACTGAAAAATACATGTGGATGCAATGGCGGATCGTCTATATGTTCGCCACGCTTTACATGACTGAATACCGGAAAGAGAACTGGCTGGATATTGCCCGTCAGGGGTATGATTTTCTGACGAAGCACGGCAAATCGGAAGACGGCAGTTATTATTTCGCGCTGAACCGCCGCGGGGAGCCGTCAATGGCGCCGTACAGCATTTTCTCCGACTGTTTTGCCGCGATGGGTGCTGCCGCGATGTACAAGGCGACCGGAGAGGAAAAATATCGGCAGGAGGCGGATTCGGCAATGCAGACCTATATTTCCAGACTGTCCAACCCGAAAGGGCGTTGGGAAAAAGGCTTGTCCGGCAAACCGAAGCGACTGGCGCTGGCCAGCTACATGATCCTGGCGAATCTCGGTTGCGTGATGAAGGAATATCTGGGAACCGCCGCCTATGACAATGATACCCGACTGGCGGTGGAGACCGTGCTGGAAAAATTCTGGAATGAACAGTATCAGGTCATCTTTGAAAACGTCAATCCTGATGGAACTTTTGACCTGAGTTCATGCGACGGCAGGATGATCAATCCGGGCCACGGCCTGGAGTCAATGTGGTTTGTTCTGCAATACGCTGAAAGCCGGAACGATACGGCAATGATTGAAAAGGCCTGCAAAGCAATTTCAGGTTTATACAAATTCGGACTTGACCCGGTCAACGGCGGGATATATTATTTCATGGATGTTCTGGGCAAGCCGCACATCGAACTGCAATGGGATATGAAACTGTGGTGGCCGCACAATGAAGCGGCAATCGCGGCGCTTTTTGCCTATCGGCTCAGCGGCAAAACGGAGTATATGACGATGTTCGAAGAAATAGACCGGTGGTCATGGGACCATTTCCGGGATACGCAATACGGCGAGTGGTATGCGTACCTGAACCGGCGCGGCGAACCGACGCACCTGCTGAAAGGCGGCAAATGGAAAACGTTCTTTCATGTGCCCAGATCGTTGCTGATGTGCATCCGGCAAATGAAAAAAATACAGGAATGTGATGGAAAATAAAAAAAGACTGACCCTCAAAGACATTGCGGCAAAGGCGGGAGTGTCATTGACCGCCGCCTCCATGTTTTTAAACGGCAAGGCAAAGAAATATAACCTGGCGGATGCCACTTGCGAGCGGATTGAACAGGTCATGCGGGACAATAATTTTGTCCCGAATTTTCATGCACGGGCAATCGCATCCAAGCAGACGATGCTGATCGGGGTCCTGATTTATGATAAAATTGAAACCTCGTTCTGGCTGAATATTCTTTCCGGCATTGAGGAGGCGCTTGCCGCGAAGAACTATCACATGCTTTTTTCCGTTTCTCATTCCTCCCCGGAGCGCGAACTGGAATCAATCCGGTTCATGTGCACGAAGGGAGCGGATGGTCTGATTATCGCGCCGGTAAACGGTGCCGTAAATAATTTTGATTATTTGCGCGAACTGAACAAAACGATGCCGGTTGTGACGATGAATACCTGTGTAAAAGGCTTATCAGCAGCATATAATGATAACTATATCGGCGGCCGCCTGGCCGCTGAATTTCTGATTCGCCGAGAACACCGCAAAATAGCATTTCTGGGCGGACTTGGATTCAACCGGACCCGCGCCTTTTTTGATGTGATGCTCGAAAATCAGATTGAGCCGGAGGTCTTTCCCGATGTTGCTGATTTCTTGCGGCAAATCGGCAGATTTACCGCAGTATTCTGTTTCAGCGACTATCAGGTGCTGGAACTCTATAATGAAGCTGCTTCCAGAGGAATAAAAATTCCGGAAAATATTTCTGTTATCGGCTACGACAACATGAATTTCACCAGCTTGCTTTCGCCGCGTCCGGCCACTGTCGAGCAATATAAAAAAGAACTGGGTACTGCCGCTGCGGAAATCATACTGGAACGGATTAACGGCGGCTCACAGGTTGCAGACCGCAAATTTACCCCGATACTGCATGAAGGCGAAAGCGTTAAGAATATTTCCAAACTTTAAAATTATTTGCTTTTTTGAAACAAATGGTATATAGTTATGAAAGAGGGGTGGAAATATTCTATTAACTTGAGGAGAAGGAAAAATGCCTGCTGTAATTGACAAAGAATTGTGTGTCGGTTGTGAAGCCTGCCTTGGCGAATGTCCGGTAGATGCCATCGAAATGAATGGCGATATGGCTTGTGTAAACGACAGTTGCATTGATTGCGGGGCTTGCGTCGAAATCTGTCCGCTGGATGCCATAACGATGCAATAATCTACAAAAAAAACTGCCGGAACTGATGTCCGGCAGTTTTTTTCAAGCGCTGACCTGATTTATTTAACCTGTCCTGCTCAGCTCAAAAAGTATGTTATCAGAGCTTTGTCTGGCATTCAGAACAGTAGCCTTTAATCTGGTAAATATAATTCAGCGGCTCAAAATCGTGTTCGGTGCAAAGTTTTTTCTGAATATTGCCCAGTGAAACCGATTTTACTTTGACCAGTTTGCCGCAGCCTACGCAAAGCAGGAAATTATTATCGCCTTTAAGATTGCTTTCAAATACGGTTTTGCCGCCGCAAAGTTTGATTTCGTTAATAAATCCGGCATCAATAAATGCGAAAATATTACGATAAAGCGTTGATGCCGCATGAATGAAGCCTTTGCTGCGGGCTTTCCGGAAAAGGTCCACTATCGAAAACTGTCCGTCCATCCCGGCGATGATTTCCAGCAGATGTTCCCGTTCAACAGAATAACGTTTATTGCTGGCTTTGAAATATCTTCTCAAATCCGCCAATCTCTGTTCATGTTTCATGATATGTAAAACCTCCTGCAATGTAAAGTGTTAGTAAAATAAATTTAATCGGTCTAATTTAATACTTTCAATAAAATTAACAAGTGTTTTTTGCAATAAAGATGCAATTAAATTGCATTAACGAATTCGATGAAAACAATTTCCGGACGGCATAAAATACGTAAAGGCAGACAGGACATTCCAATTCCGGAAGAAACCATCATATGTGTTCCGGCTTTACTATGAATAAAATGGCCGTAGTCAAATTTGAGGTGGTATCTGGAGGATGCTTTTAATGCGCCGATAACAGGCAGCCGGATCTGACCGGCGTGAGTATGGCCGCATAAGACCAGGCTGATTTTCTTCAGAATATCGCCGCGTCCGGCATATATGGCGGTATCCGGGCTGTGAGCCAGCAGCACATGGTATTTTCCGCTGAAATCAGTATTAACCTTCGGATTGCCGGATTTTATGTCGTCAATCCCGTAAAAACAAAATGGCTCTGCATAATATGCCTCGTTAATCAGCAGATTATAGCCGCCTTCGGCATAATACTCTTTCCAGCGGGAATCCGGAATCCATTTTTTGTTTCGTTCCCAATTGCCGATGACGGCAATTCTGGTTTCCGCCGCCGCCAGCGATTTCAGGGCGTCAGTGGCGGATTTGATGCGTGATGCATAGGAAATCAGGTCGCCGCCTGAAATAATCACATCCGGACGAAAACCGGCGATAAATGTCACCGCCTCGCTGAGGATTTTTTGTTCGCGGGCTGATCCGCCGCTCCAATGCAGATCGGAGAAAAAAACGATTTTCCTGCCTGCCAGGGCGGCATCGGTCGCCGGCAGGGAATATTTTACGACTTCGAGATATTGGCCGTTATGCACAATATTCCGGTCGGAATATCCTGAGATTTTTTCCCAGGCCGTAACCCGGTGCGAAAATTTCTTTCTCTTTTTTTTCTCAGGAAAAAAAATCATATATTACCCTTCGGCAAGGTATTTTGCAATATCTTCGGGCAAGGCTGAAATTTCTTTGATTACACAACTTGAGCCATTCGGCAGCAGGACTTTCTCTTCCTTGGTTTTGCCAAGCAGCGCTTCGCCAAGTCTGGTTTTGTACGAAATCCAGTTTTTCTCCGGATTGCCGTCCCAGGCGCCCACCAGATAAAATACTTCGTCGCTGCCGGATTCATGCTGAACTTTGACCGACGAGCCGATAATTACACTGCCGTCGAGCGAAACCGCCCTGAAATCAACCGGCTGGGCATTGAGAATATCCCGTTCGATCTCTGACCGGCGGCGGCTCAGGAAATTGCGCCGTTCTTTTGCCGCGTCAAATTCCGCATTTTCGCGGAAGTCGCCATGGGCGCGGGCGGTCTTGAGCGATTCGCGATTCTCCGGCATATGGACGTTGATGATGTCATGGAGTTCCTGCAGCATCTGGCGGTGGGAGCGGACTGAGGTGATCGTCGGGCCGGAATGCTGAACCGGCTGATGCGTTTCGCGTTTTTCCGCGGCAAGCAGTTGATGACCGGCGCCGTTTTCCAGGTGTTCTCTGATCTCTTTTGAATGGCGCGCCAGCTTCACCAGCAGACTCTGCTGTTCGCCAGGCATAAAGAAACAGGCTTTTTGCAACGCGGAGGTGATGATCCCGACGTCATTGCAGGCATTTTCAATCAGGGTTTTCTGGAATTCCGGCTTGTCGAGCAGATGCCGCCGCAGTTCGCGTTGTGAACTGGTCCAGTTCTTGGGCAGGTCTTCAACGCTCAAAGCCTGCACCGTATTCATAAAATTAACTTCCTGGTTCAGTTCGTCAGAATGCGTTTTGCGGTTTTTCCAGATCCAGAGAAGAATGTCGCAACTGCATGTCCTGGTTCTTTTGACCGCTTCGGTGAGCAGGTGATCATCGGTGATTGCGCAAAAAATATTCAGACAGCGCAGCGGCAACCGGAGCGCATACTGCGCCAGATATTCCGGCGGGAAAAGCAGCTTTGTCGCATGGCTGAGATTTTCCATATGTCTGACCGGGATTTCTCCCCACATATTGAGGGACTCAAGACTCAGATTATTCAGTGTCAGCGGCCAGAACGGGGCCTTGCCCTTGAGCGGTTCAACAATCCGGCGGAGCCCGTCTTCGGAAACCCTAGGCACAATCACGGAAATCGATTCCGCCAGCATGACGCTTTCGCGCTGGGCGGCTTCAGCTTTCAGCTTGGTGTAAAATGACGCAAATCCGGCAATGTCGCTTTCTTCCAAAGGTTCGGCAGAGGAGTCTTCCGCCAACAGAATGTGCATTTCCTGAATACTTCTGCCTCCGGACGCCCTCCGTTTGCCGCCGGTTGCGGCGGCGGTTCCGCCGCGGCTCCACCACGTTTCAAAATCATTGCCGGCCATAACTCCCGGAACCAGGGATTTATGCGCTATGACTTTGATTTCTTCGTCTTTGAGCGGACTCAGTGATTTTTTTGCGGCAAGGTCTCGATAGTCCGAGGCGGAAAAATTACTTCTGCGGTCAAAACCGGACAGTTTCAACGTCTCGGCGCCGGCGGCAAACATTTTAACTTCTGACAGCACAATCGGCAACGGCATTGCGTAAGAACCACCCCCGGAAAGCGCGGTGATTGCGACAGATCCGGCAAAACCGTCAATATTGGTCACCGTTCCCCAGCGCGACGAATTGGGCAGAAATACGATGATGCCGTTTTTCAATTTGATCATATTCCGGTAGCGGCAGGCTATGGCCTGCGGGGTAATGCTGCTTTCGCGGAGCCCCAGCGCCCGGACAAAGCCGGTTTTGCTGAGGAACGGCGGCAGCAGGTTTTTGATCGCGTCCCCGAGCGCTTTGCGGAATATCGGCGTATCGGCGTAACCCATTTCGGCCAGCGCCAGACAACAAGCCGCCCTGGCTCCGGAGACGTCATCGCCCCAGCTTTCCAGCATAAATTGAATATTCCCGGAAATCTCCGCCTCGTTAATATTTTCCTTTTCCAGTTTCTTAACCAGCGTTTCAAGCAGCGTCGCGGAATTATCTTCAGCGGCGGCAACAAACAGATCTTCAAGCTTAATTTCTTCCATATCTCAAAACCAGTGCTGTTTTATAGTTAATATATTCAGTTGCATAATATAATGAACTTATTAAGATAGCACAAAAATACAGAATTAAAAGGAAATATTAATAAATCAATGTGTAACCTGAGCCAAAATAACCCATTGATTTTTCTCGCTACGGCACCCGGAGCATGACGGTGTTTTCCAGGAGAAAACCGAAAAGGAGCAGCGCCAGCGCCATGCCGGTGAGCATCGGGGCAAACTCTTTATATTCAATGTATTTGGGCTGTTCGATAACGGTTTTTTCCATGCGGTTGATTTCGTTCATGACGTTTTCCAGGCCTTCGGCATCATAGGCTTTGTAATATTTGCCGTCGGAATATTCGGCGATGTCCTTGAGCAGTTTTTCGTCAAATTCATCCCTTAACGGTACGAAACGCATCCCGCCGAAGCCTTCCCGCAAGACATAGGCATTGCTGCTGCCGATGCCGACAGTATAGATCACGACGTCACTGCCCTTGGCCAGCTTCGCCGCCTGGCGCGGCGTGATCCGGTCGTCAATATTATTGGCTCCGTCGGTAAAAAGCACCATAACCCGGCGTTTGGAGTCGGATTTTTCCAGCCGGCTGACGGCGCTGGCTATCGGCGAAGCGATATTGGTGCGGTCGCCAATCACCCCCGGCGCCAGGCGGGTCATGTTGGCGAGAAGCCAGGCGTGGTCCAATGTCGGCGGGCAAATATTGTATGCCAGTTCGGCAAAGCCCACCAAGCCGATACGGTCATTGGGACGGTTCGCTATAAACTTGCTGATTTCCTGCTTGGCCGTTTCCAGGCGGCCTTTGACTTTTTCCGCCTTGATCTGGTCAAAAAGCTGCTGTCCCGGCTCAGCGCCGGGAGGAAGATCAAAGGATTCCATACTGCCGGAGAGGTCAATGGCCAGCATGATGTCGATGCCTTTCGCTTTGATTACCACCCGTTCAGAACCCTCCCGCGGACGGGCCAGCGCGCCAATCAGCAGCGCCAGCGCAATCGTAAAAATCATGAACGGCAGCCGGAACGATGACGGACGGCTTCCGCTGCTGACCGCGAGAAACGGTTTGACCGTTGAAACGCGGATTGACGGCAGCGGTTTGCGCCAGGCATAGATGACCAGCAGGACAAACGGAATATACAACAGCAGCGCCCAGGGATATGCGAAGGCGGTCATTTGGCGCCTCCTTTCCTGTTGAGTTCCGGCGCGGCAGGGCGGGTTTCGGAAACCAGCTCTTCGGCTTTGTCCAGCGCCACGCTGAGCGTATGTTCGTCCGGCGGCAGTTTGGCGAATTTGACCAGATCGGCCGCGGTCATGAATTCCCGCAGAAACGGGCGCTGATTTTCCGGCAGCACGCCGTCCGGTTTGTTGAGTTCCGCCAGAAATTCATAAGTTGTCTGTTGCGGCGCGTTAATCCGGAAACGCTTTTCCAGATACTGCCGCACCACATCGGTCAGTTTGACAAAACAGGTTTCCATTTCGATCTTGCCCTGACGGAAGCCGATGCGGAGTTCGGCCAGTTCCAGCAGCGCGGTTTCCCACGGGGTCAGCATCACCGGTCCTTCCCGCCGTTTTCTGAAAATGCAATATAATATTGCAGCCACCAGCAGCGCCAGCAGAATCGCGCCGGCGGTCCACAGCATCTTTTGCTGAGCAATGACGGGGTCGGGCAGACGGGACGCCACCAGCAGATTGCCGCCCTTGGCGTTTTCCAGCGGCAGCGCTTTAAATTCCGGTATCCGGAAGTCCATTCCCAGGTCAGCGCTCTTTTCGTCATAACGGTTGAATTTGACGTCAAGCTTGCCGGGCGGAATCAGCCCGGTGCGGTAAGGCCTCATTTCAACAGCTATTTTCCAGACGGAATAACCGATGGCCCATTGCTGACGGACGATTGACGGATCGGACAGCATGGTTCCGCCCTTGCCGATTTCCGCCGCCGCTTCAATCGGGCGGCGGTGCCACGGCATTTTCAGCAGAACTGACGCCGTTACCGTGTCGCCGAGCCGGCTGTCGCCGGACGGCGTCATGACGATGCCGGTCAAATCCTGGACCGGGGCGTTGACTTTAATCCCGTACCAGTAGATGACGACCGCCGTGCCGGGCAGCAGAATCACGGCGGAGATGGCCGTCACCATCAGCGCGAATAATATTTTACGGATTGTTTTTTTCTTCGTCATTTGCGTAAACCCATCTATTTCCGGTATTTCCGGTTACTGAAGAAAGTAACCAGCGGTTTTACATAATCTTCGCCGCAGCGGATGTCGATGACGTCCACTTTGGCGCGGTCACAACTTTTTTTGATGCCGTCATGCATCCCGGCGGCAAAATTACGGAACTTCTCCAGTCCGGCATTTTTGCTGCCGTCAAAAGCCACATTGCGTCCGGTTTCGGCGTCTTCCACCATCACGCTGACGCTGCGCGGCCAGCGCAGTTCCAGCGGGTCGAGAATCCGCACCGCGACCAGATCGTGACGGCGGTTGACGATTTTCAGGGATTTTTCAAAGCCGTCGCCGTCAATCATGTCGCTGATCAGGAAGACGACGCTGCGTTTATGCAGTACCTGCATCGTGTTTTTCAAAACGGCATTGAGGTCGGTGCCCCGGCGTTTAGGTTCGTAAGCCATCAGTTCGCGAATCAGGCGCAAACCGCGGGTGCGGCCGGAACGCGGCGGCAGATACAATTCGGTTTGATCCGTGAACAGCATCAGCCCGACTTTATCATTGTTGCGGATGGCGCTGAACGCCAGCAGCGCGGCGGTTTCAACGGCGCGTTCGCGTTTGGATTTATCGCCGCTGCCGAAAGCCCCGGAGGCGGACACATCCACCAGCAGCATAACCGTCAGTTCGCGTTCTTCGACATACTTCTTGATGTACGGCGTTCCCATGCGGGCGGTGACGTTCCAGTCGATATCCCGGATGTCGTCTTCCGGCGTGTATTCCCGGACTTCGTCAAATTCGATTCCGCGGCCTTTGAATACGCTGTGATAAGCGCCGCCGATGATTTCATCAACCACCCGGCGGGTCCGGATTTCGATCTTTCTAACTTGTTTTATGAGTTCAGAGGGCAGCATGATTTTTGCCTTTAAATTACAAATTACCATACAATTCAATTAACCACAGAGACACAAAGACACAGAGAAATCCATGTTCTCCGGTTCCCCGGTTTGACCGTAAAACCGTTCTACTGTTATGCTGTAATGCTGTTATTCATTCTGACTACTGACTACTGAATTCTGAATTCTCGCTTTCAACATCCTGTATATCCCTGTTAAAATACAAATTCCTATAAAATTAAGGCGTTCTCAATTCGTCAAGAACCATTTTGATGACGGCGTCGGTGTCCAGATTTTCCGCTTCCGCTTCATAAGTCAGGATGATGCGGTGACGGAGAATATCGGGAGCGACGTCTTTGACGTCCTGCGGCACCACATAAGCGCGGCCTTCCAGGAAGGCCGCGGCTTTCGCGGCCAGCACCAGACAGATGGCGGCGCGCGGCGAAGCCCCGTACTGGATGTAATTGACCAGGTCGCCAAGCTTCGCTTCCGTCTGGCGGCTGGACAGTTCAGCATGCCGGGCCGGGCGGGTGGAGATGGTGAGGTCAAGGATATATTCGATGATCTTTTCGTCAATGTAAATCTTATCGACCCATTGCCTGGCGGTTTCAATGTCTTCCAGACGGCCGACGGCAATGGCGCTGAGATCGACGTCCGGATGCGCCATCCGCTCGATAATCATTCTTTCTTCATCGCGTTTCGGGTAATCTATTCTGATTTTGAACATAAAGCGGTCAACCTGGGCTTCCGGCAGCGGATAAGTGCCTTCCTGTTCAATCGGATTCTGGGTGGCCATAACCAGGAACGGCTTGGGCATCAGCAGCCGTTCGCCGGCAATCGTCACCTGTTTTTCCTGCATACATTCGAGCAGGGCGCTCTGTACCTTGGCCGGCGCGCGGTTGATTTCATCGGCCAGCACGATATTGGCGAACACCGGGCCGGGTTTGGTGCTGAAAGAGTGTTCATCCGCATTATAGATGCGGGTGCCGATCACGTCCGCCGGCAGCAGGTCCGGCGTAAACTGGATGCGCGAAAACGACCCGTGCAACGATTGGGCCAGCGTCTTCACCGCCAGGGTTTTAGCCAGGCCGGGAACCCCTTCCAGCAGGACATGCCCGTTGGCGATCAATGCCAGAAGCAGGCGGTTGACCAGATGTTCCTGGCCGACGATGATCCGGCCGATTTCTGTTTTGAGCGGCTGGAGAAACGCGGATACCTCGCGAATCTTTAACTGCAATTCCTGTATTTCGTTCTGCTGCATATTCATATCTCCTATGTGTAATTATACTCTATAAAGGCTGAAAATTTAAAATAGATTGCGAAGATTTTGAGAATTGGTTCGTATTCTGAGAGGCTGCCGATACCGGGGTATCGAAGGCCTCGAAGAGTGCGAATCCAAACTCAAAAGATCGCAATCCCGCGTCCGCGGGACGAGTGTCTTGCGGCCGTATTTTTCCGTTCCTCCTTCAGGCGATATTCATATCGCCAATCAGTCGGATCGAAAAAATCCAATCCACAATCCTACTCGTCTATGTTAAATTTTCAACCTTTATAGAGTATACATAAAAATTTCACGCTTCTGTCGCTGTTAGACAAAGGTAATCCCAAAAAGTTCATTTTAAAACCAGGTTCGACAGATAAAAGCAAAAAAACTAAATGGAACTACCTGGACAGCCAGTAGTCAGAATAATTCCGCACTTCCGCACTCCATCCCCATTTTGGACACCATCTGAGCATATTTTGGACACAAGACCGCTATGCCTGTCCAAGTCGGACTAGTCGGACAAGACGGATGACTCGACCATTCTGGACACCCCGCGCCTCATCTTGGACACCTTCGCGCCTCATTCTGGACACCTTCGCACCTCATTTTGGACACTGCTTTATCCTGCTTTTCCTATTTTTTCACTTTTCTCGCATTTTCATTTTGGACAGCCTCTGAGCATATTTTGGACATCCGCCCGCTATACCTGTCCAAGAGGACGTCGGACTTGTCTGACGTGTCTGACACGTCAGACTCTACTATCTTGAACATCCCCGATCACATTTTGGACACATGTTCTGCGCGACATGCCTATGGGTCCTATGGGTCCTATGGGTCCTATGGGTCTTATGGGTCTTATGGGTTCTGGCATTTTGGACAGCCCCTGAGCATATTTTGGACACCCGCCTGCTATACCTGTCCAAGAGGACGTCGGACTTGTCGGACGTGTCGGACACGTCAGGCTCTACTATCTTGGACATCCCTTGATCACATTTTGGACAGGCCCTACCCACATTTTGGACACCCGCCCTACCTGTCCAAGACGGACTTGTCGGACTAGTCGGACGTGTCTGACACGTCAGACTCTACCGTTTTGGACAGCCCCTCCCACATTTTGGACATACCTGCCTAATCCACTCATAGAACCCATAGGCCCCATAAGACCCATAAGACCCATAAGACCCATAAGACCCATAGGACTCATAGGACTCATTCCCCGGACACCACCATGCAAACACGGTTTTCCCGTTTTCTGATTTATTCTGACTACTGACTACTGACTACTGACTTCTGGCTGTTGTCATATACTCATTTCGAAAAATTCGGCTCTGGCTTTCCAGTTTTCGATCAGGTCATGGGCATATTTGCCCTTTACCGTGCGGGGGGCTTCAGCCTTCATCGTCGGTGACGGTGGTGGTGATGAT
>CAIKZE010000346.1 GCA_903831825.1 uncultured Lentisphaeria bacterium
AGAGCACAAAGCACATGCGTTTTTATTTCTTGAGAAGAAAAATCCAACCCTTTTTTATCTGTTTGTCAAATTAAACGCACGACTTTCTCTAGGTTACGTGCGTTTAATATGACAAATGTGCGTTTAACTTGTCAATTGACCCTTAAATTGAAAGAGTATATTAAGAGTTAAGGATTTTCTTGTTGAAAGTGTTTTTTAAAGCCGGTCTCTTTCGCCGTGCTCGACGGTTAATTCCAGCGTTCCCAGTTCCACAACGGCTTTCAGCCTGGAGCCGGGCGGCAATTCCGGATCTCTTACCGGTTTGCCGGTGCGGGGATCGGAAAGAATCGCGTAACCGCGCTTTAATATATTCCGGGGATTGGCGTTATTGAGCCTGCCGGAGACCTCGCTGAGCCGGTTGCGCAGACGTTCCGACATGATGCCGGCCGCATGGTTCATGGATTGGCGGAGCCGGTCCAGGGTCATCCCGTTGGCTTTGATCAGCCCGAACGGCGCGGCGCTTTTCAGTCTGTTTTGCAGAATGCTGAAATCGGAACCGGCTTTTTCCTGCCGGCGTTCCATGGCAACGGTCATATTTCTGGTCAGTTCATCCAACTGCTGCTGTTTCTGCCGCAGCAGATTGGCGGGTTCGCGGAAAACATAGCTCTGCGCCGCGTGATTGAACCGGCTTTTCAACTGCTGTACCAGTATCATCAGCGCCCCGGCCATGTCTTTTTGGGCGCGCTTCAGCCGGAGCTGCAGTTCGTCCCGCCGCCCGATGACCAGTTCCGCCGCCGCGGACGGAGTCGGCACCCGCAGGTCGGCGGCAAAGTCGCAGATGGTGAAGTCAATCTCGTGGCCTACCGCGCTGATCACCGGTATTTTGCTGGCGGCGACGGCCCTGGCCAGGATTTCTTCATTAAACGGCCACAGGTCTTCCAGGCTGCCGCCGCCGCGGGTGATGACAATCACGTCCGCGCATTTATGGCGGTTGAAGAACTCAATCCCGGCGGCAAGTTTGGCTTCCGCCCCTTTGCCCTGGACCGGCGACGGATAGATTTTGATATGGATGTTTGGGAAACGGCGATTGATGATCTGTAAAAAGTCCCGTATCGCGGCGCCTTCCGGCGACGTGACCACGCCGATTCGGCCGGGCAGCATGGGAATCGGCTTTTTCCCGGCGGGATCGAACAGGCCTTCCGCTTCCAGCTTGGCTTTGAGCATTTCAAAGCGCCGCTGAAGTTCGCCCATGCCCACCGGCCGCATCATTTTTATGGAAAACTGGTATTCCCCGCGGACTTCATAAACCGTCAGCTTGCCGTAAACTTCCACGGCGGAACCGATTCTCAGGTTCATTGCCTCGCATTGCGCCGCGCCGCCGAAAAATACCGCCCGCAACTGCGATTTCTCGTCTTTAAACGTCAGGTAGACATGTCCGGAGCGCTGGATGCTCAAGGTGCCGACTTCGGCCTCCAGCCAGAACGGCATCAGGCTGTTTTCCACGATCTCGCGAATCGCGGCATTGACATCGGACACCCGCCATATTCTTTCGTCCTGCATCTTTATTCTGATTCTCCCATGAATTTTCTTTCTTGTCTTCTGCCTTTATTCCCTTGAAACTCTTTTTAACCACAGAGGCATCCAGCAGGCGCGGGAACACAGAGAAAAATCTTTTAAAAGTTATTTTAACTTTTGTCTTTTAACTTTTGTCTTTTAACTTTTGTCTTTTAACTTTTGTCTTTTAACTTTTGTCTTTTAACTTTTGTCTTTTAACTTTTGTCTTTTAACTTTTGTCTTTTATCTTTGCCCACTTCTGACTTCTGCGGGCAAAGCCCGTCTTAGAACATCCCCGTGGCGCTAAGCAGACGCATAAGCAATCCGGTTACAAAGTGGGTCGAAATTATCCCGGCAATGAAAAAATACCTGGCAAACATGAAGATCATGATGAACGCGATGACAATCATGCCTTTCATAAATTCAGACTTCTCAAGCGGGATTTTCCGGATGTTGGGAAATATGCCTTTGAAAATCGTAAAACCGTCAAGGATCGGAATGGGCATTATGTTCAGCAGAAACAAGGCCATATTAAACATTGCTCCCATCTTGAAAAAATTTACCGAGACCGTTTGTACTTCCAGTAAGGTTGTGACCGCGGCGATCAGGCAAAATACAAAAAACAGGATAAGATTCATCGCCGGCCCGGCGAACGCCACCAGCGCTTCGCTGTAGCGGTGTTTCATCCGCTGGGGATTTACCGGCACCTTGCCAAAGGCAAGGCCGAAGAACGCCAGCATCACCAGCGACATGACGCCCATCTGCTTGAACGGGTTCAGCGTCAGATGCCCGGTGTCGGCGGCCGTGGAATCACCCTGTTTCAGCGCCATCCAGGCATGGGAAAATTCGTGACAGCAGATTGAAAAAACTATGATCAGTATTATGGCGCAAAAAGTTTCAGGGTCTGTAAAGAGTTGATTGATAAACAGATTCATCTATATAATTGCCTTCTTTAATTTGGTTGCTATAATCATTTAACCCGTACCGGGTTTTCAATTTTCAATTGTTCTAAATCCTTTATTTAACCACAGAGACACAGAGACACAGAGAAATCCTTTTTTTAATATTAAAACTTTTATCTTTTTACTTTTGTCTTTTCCCATTCTGACTACTGAATTCTGACTACTGACTACTATCTTGCGTCATCTTCCGGCTGCTAAACCTGCCAAGCTTTCCTCTGTGCCTCTGTGCCTCTGTGCCTCTGTGCCTCTGTGTCTCTGTGGTTAACCGTTCCCTGTTTCAATTTTCAATTTCCACCGCCCAATACTGATAGGCCGGGGTTTCG
>CAIKZE010000347.1 GCA_903831825.1 uncultured Lentisphaeria bacterium
CAATCAATATTGGGATAAGCTATGCCAGACATTCAGGAAAAAATTTACAATACTTTGTTGCAGCGGATTGAATCCGGAGTTTATTCTCCCGGATCAAAGATGGCGACGGAACGTAATCTTGCAGTCGAATTTGCGACGACGTTATGGTGTATCCATACCGCAATGAATCGTTTGGAAGATTGCGGATTTATTGAACGGCGACGCTACTTTGGCACTTTTGTCGTCAAGAACCTGCAACGAGTAAAAGTGCAGAAGCAGAGGAACCGCAATTCAAAGACCGTGGTCTGTATTGTTGCCCGCAACTTCTATTATGTAAAGTTTGGGCATGCTGATGTTATCGGTGATTTTGAACGGATAATAACGACCATGGGGTATACTGTTATCTATGAGGATATGCCCGAAAACGACTTGTCCCTGAAGCATTTTCTCGCTAAATATACCGAAGCCAAGGCAATAGTGTTTTTTCCTGAATTACTGGAAATGGAATTTCTGCATAGCTTCTGTCTGCAGCTAAGCCAGTTTGCGGGAGAAATATATTATTATAACCGCGGTCTGGTCGCGAATGACGTTTTGCCGTTCAATTCAGCAGGAATAGATATTTTGCATGGCGGACGGATGGCGGCGGATTGGGTAATTAAAAATGGTTTCGAACATACGGCGTTTATGGCATTAAACAGTTTTAATAGTTATTGGCTTGAACAACGAATTGCGGGGGTGAAATGTATTTTTCAGGACTCCGTCCGGCAAATTCGGATGTTTTGGGAAAAAAACCCGGAATCGCTGTTTGTTCCGGTCGAGGAATTCATCAAGCAATGCAGCAAGCCGCCGGCAATTATGGCCGCGCATGATGAACTGGCGGCGGCGGTATACGAATATCTCGAATCTAAAAAAATAATTGCCGGTCGCGATTATATCATGGTCAGTTTTGATAACCATCCTTATTATCGTCACTTAAACTTGATCAATGTCGCCTGGCCGCTGGATAGGGTCGGCGAAATTCTTGCCAGCGCTGTCGCTCAACCAGAAATGATTAGACCGCATGAACTATGTACAATCAAAATCCAGTTGAAACCTTGTATTATTGAACGTGGAACTATTCCGGATCTGACTAATGAACATCATTAATGAGTGTACAAATGGATAAGCATAAAATATTACTATCTCCGGAACAACCTGCGGAATGGCGCTTTATTGATGATTTACGATCTCCGCAGGAATGGCATTTCAACTGGTCGCAGCGTTGCGTAAATAGTGATGAAGTTGATTTAAGCGGCGGCATATTTGTGGAAAAAAGATTTCCTGACCCGGACGGGGTATTGGATACCGCCTATGCGGATCTGAATCGCTTTTTCACATGCGGGAAAATCGCATTGGATGGCGGCATTATGATTGTTACGGAATTACAACCGCAGAAAGCTGATGAATCCTATACTATCGCAGTGAGTAAAGCTGCTTGTCGTATTATTGCCGCCGATATCGAAGGGGTCAGACGGGGGATCTATTATCTGGAGGATCTGTTGCTCGGTGCCGACGGACCATTCTTGAAGGTCGGGGAAATCAAGCGCTCGCCATGGGTGAAAAACCGGATTTCCCGCTGCTTTTTCGGTCCGATCAAACGTCCCCCGCTGAACCGCGACGAATTGCTGGACGAGGTCGATTATTATCCTAAGGAATATTTGAACCGGCTGGCGCATGAGGGAATCAACGGCCTCTGGCTGACCATTAAATTTAGCGATTTATGCAAGACGTCCATAACTCCGGAATATGGCAAAGATGCCGCCGGAAGACTGGCAAAATTGCGCATTACGGTTGACCAGTGTCTGCGCTACGGGATTAAAACCTATATTTTCTGCATTGAACCCGCAGCCTGGCGGAGCGACAGTCCGGTATTAAAGGCGCACCCTGAATTGGGCGGTGCCAAAGCTGGCGATATGGTTTGCTTTTGTCCATTCTCCGCGACTGCCGGACAGTATCTTTACGAAGCGGTTAACGGCATTTTTAAAGCCGTCCCCAGACTTGGCGGCATGATCAATATTTCCCACGGCGAACGTGCGACAACCTGCCTGAGTAACGTTTCGCCCTCTGCAGCCCAGAAAGTTGATTGTCCGGTGTGTTCCGGTAAAAAGCATTGGGAAATTATTCATGCCGCGCTCTCATCAATGGAAAAGGGTATGCGTGATGCGGCGCCGGATGCGCAATTGATCAGCTGGCTGTATATGCCGCAACCGGAGAAACTGGCCGACTGGGTCTTTGAGATTCCTGGACATGTGCCGGACAATGTCATTCTTCAGTCCAACTTTGAATCCGGCGGGACAAAAGAACAGCTTGGGAAAACACGCGTCGGCGGTGATTACTGGCTGTCTTATGTCGGCCCCTGCGACAGCTTCAGGAAAATTGCGGAGTCGGCAGTTGCGTCCGGTACGCAATTATCCGCCAAGATTCAAGTCGGCTGCTCCCATGAAGTCGCGACCGTGCCGTTTGTTCCGGTTCCGGCGCTGCTTTACCGCAAATATCAAAAAATGCATGAACTTGGAGTTTCCAGCGTTATGCAGTGCTGGTATTTCGGCAACTATCCGGGGATTATGAATAAAGCTGCCGGAATGCTGGCGTTTGAAGATTTTGAATTCGGCGAAAAGTACTTTCTGAAAAAGCTGGCATTGCCGGACTGGGGACAACATGCTAACGCTATTGTTGAGGCATGGACATTGTTAGCCGACGGCTATGCCAATTATCCGTTATCCAACATGTTCCAATATTACGGCCCAATGCATGACGGGGTGGTCTGGCCGCTGTATCTTTATCCGGCATATAAACCATTGGCTCCGACCTGGAAACTGGAATTCGGGACCAGCGGCGACTTTATCGGCGAATGTCTGGAAAATCATACCATTGAGGAGGCGATTATCCTCTGCCGTGAAATGTCTGAACAATGGAATCGCGGAGTTAAGATTCTAAATAGTCTCCGCAATGACTTTAACGACAATCCTGACCGTCTGAAGGATATCGGACTGGCGGAAGCGCTGGGTATACAGTTTGAAAGCGGATACAACATCCTGCGTTTTTACGCTTTGCGCGAACAGCTTTTCAATGCGGAACGCTCCATGCAGAAATCCATTCTAAATGAAATGGAAATGATAGTCATGGATGAAATAGGTCGAAGCGAACGGCTGATTGAATTGTGTGAGAACGACTCCCGCCTGGGCTTCCATTCCGAAGCGGAAGGTTATAAATACTTCCCGGAGAAGTTAAAATGGCGGATAACCATGCTGAAGAACTTACTGGCAGAGGATTTTTCAATTGCCCGCCTTGCCGTTATTGAAGACAGGCTGACGTGCCCTGCACCGGCAAATGTTCCTGTTTATACTTGTAACTGCGGAGTGTTTGTAAATAGTGAATCATTCAAATGGAAAGCCTCCAGCGACGCACGGCATTTGATCATTGAGATTGACTGTGAGGGGCAAGGCGAGCCGGATCAGCTCTTTATCACTGTCATATTCAAAAACACCGCCATGGCGATAATAGACTTATACAAATCAGGCCTGGCGGGATTCAGTAAACCAGGTTGTTCGCACTATATATCTGATGTTTCAGGCGGCTGGAATGCAGAAGTTAAAATACCCGCGGAGTTCGGCGTAAAAACCGCGCACCTCAGCATTATCAGACTAAAGACCAATAGACAGGAAACAAAAATAACCGCATGGGGCGGCTGCCCCCTTAAATACAGGTTGCTGCTTGGCATGTACAACCCGCAGGCGGCGGGGATGCTGATTTTAAATAATAAGGTTAAGTATAAATCAGATAAAGTTACACAATTTGAACTGCAAATGGTATAATTAACAACAAGGAGGCGTTAAAGAATTTTAAATTGTTTTGATCTGCAACAGAACCATCATAACAGCGAGGAAATGAAACATGCAAAAGATACAAAAAAGTTGTAAGTCGTTGA
>CAIKZE010000348.1 GCA_903831825.1 uncultured Lentisphaeria bacterium
ACGGAATGTGTCCGCGTTCGCCGGCACAAATGGCGGAACGCATGAAAGATGAAAACTTCCAGACGCTGCAGCACCGCCGCAGTCAGACGGAAGGACGTGTTGCCGCAATCAAGCGATTTATTGGCGACAAGATGCCGTGCCGGAATTTTGAAGATAAAAAACGCCATGCAGCCTGGGCGGTGTTCAGCCACAATCTGCACCTGCTTGCCAAACTCATGGCGGAAGCTCGAAGACAAGCCCGGGCCGCATAAAACTCCGGCTGGCACAGATAAAATTTGAAATGTTAAACGCTGACAAGATCAGCAGAAAACCCTGTTCCTAAATCAGGCAGTTTTTGACTCGAAAAATAGACTCCGCTCAAATCACAGTCTCCAGATCGCGCTTTTTTGAAAGTTATCTTGACAGGCTTAAACGCAGTTGTTAAAAATCGCTGGTTTACGGACAGGCTCTATATATTATTTAATGGAATAAGACATTTTTTATCTTGTTGCAACAAATATCATGCTCCCAATAGCATTACCTTGAACATCGAAAATCAAGCGTTCCTGACGCAAATACACCCACCATTTCCGGCAACAAAACAGGACAAAATGACTTCAATATAATTTACCAGAAATAATCATTCCGGCTTAATCGCCGATCACATATCAAGCTCCCATAGAGTGCGCAAGGCACTCTATGGGAGCTTTTTCATTTCACCCAACCCCAACATAAACAAGGAGGCGACAAATGAGTCCAGCAGCAGCTTTAATCCTCGAAATGCAGATCTATCCGATCATCCGGAACACGATTCCCAGAAAAGCCAAGCCGATGGGATCCGAAGACTATATGGCAAAATCACCCCATAGCAAAAAAGTAAATAGAATGGCAAGTCCGACCTTGGTATAAGTCAAAGTTCCGCAGTGATAAGTTTTGCCGCCCGGCGAAACAGGAACAGCATTTTGAGAGACAGGTTGGGGCAAAGCATGCATTTGTCGAAATTCTTTCGTATTTAATCGTTATGCGCAATGGACGGTAAAATCGTTTATCTCATTGGTGCTTAAATTTCCGCACTAAACTTTACATCATAATTCCCCTGACGTTTGTATCCCCAATAGACCAGTAATCATCCCCCCGACTGAAATTGAATCACGACAGTTTCTTTTTTCCCATAAATCATGATTACAGCCACTTAGTTTTCAAATTTAATTTCTTATTCATCACTCTTTCCTTAAATTATGCAATTTTTCTCTTGTGGTCAAAGGTTGAGATTAGCAATTGCATTTTCCCTGGCCACTTTATTGAAAACGGATTCAGTAATGTCCCCGGCGTTTTTCATGTCAAGCAGGAAATCGACGAGCGGGGTCGCCGTGTCAGGGGCGCAGATATCGGTTCCAAACATCAGCCTGTCCTGAAATTCATTCAGAAATTTAATTGCATATTTTCTGTCCCGCTTTAGAGCATTACAACCGCTTCCGGCAGACAGATCTCCATAAAGATTCGGATATTTCCTCATTAGTTTTGGAATCACTCCCTCATCTTTTACCAGAGAGGCCGGATAACCAGTTCGTTCCTCCGGGGTTTCAAGCCTTGCGATTTCCGCCCAGAAAGCCTGAGAATGTCCGAAAAACTTCAAATTCGGGAATTTCTGCAATGACATTTCCAATTGAGGCAACCCAGGATTATCATATAATCCGTAATTACCGCCAATACAAGGCGCAATGTGAAAAGTAAGCGGAACCCCCGCTTCTTCAGCGCCCTTGAAAAGATTCTGCACCAGTGGATCCATAAACGGCAGATTGGCGCAGACTTCACCGACCCCTTTACAGCCTTTATCGCGATAGAATTTTATAATGTCGCCGAGCTGAGCACATGGAGAATTGTTCAGAGCCCTCGGATCAATGTTGCAAAACGGAATAAATCTGCCGTTTTCTTGGGAAATGTCAAGCGCATCCTCATTGGACTGCGGCATATACGAACATTCAGGATTAACCTCCGGCAGTATGACCCCTTTTTCAATTTGGAGTTTGTCATATCTTTCAATAAGCTGTTCCGGAGTGGAATAGGCGGCCTGCCCGCGTCGCGGAAAGCCAGGAACTTTACTCATGTGAACATGAATATCAATAAACATTTTTTACCTCTCAGTTACTAAAGTTATCGATGACAAAACATATTATCGTTTCGTAAATATGTCTTTGTCGAGTGCTTACCTAAAAAAGATTAACTCCCTGTTTAATTTGTCCGCTAGGAACTCGTAATTCTATTGTTTGCCGGCAAAATATGGATATTTTCAATCGGTGCTGACAGTTATCATACAGGACTCAGCATCATTGCATTCCTGAACATTTTCCCCGGCTTGAACCACGATGCCGGTAAGAATGGCGACTTATTTAGTCGGAGTTAATTTGTCAAATCCGGCGGATTTACAGTCTGCACCAGACCATGTAATTTACGTCCATGGCTTACTGACTGGGTCAATGCATCCCGGGCTAAACCTAATATCGGGATATTTTTATCCACGGTGTTCTGATAAATATATTCCATGTTGTTGTATGACGGCTGCGAAAGGTTGAAAGCGTAATATCCCGGAATATCGGCCAGCAGCGGCACAAAGTGGTCAACTTTGCCGCAGGAATGCACCACCCCGCCATAGCGGTTTAATAATTCCGCATCATATTTCTTCACGAATTCCAGATAATTATCCGGAGACAGATTCATGCAGGAATCCAGGCTCAAACGAATTTTACCGCGATGTATCCAGCCGTAGTGAGTGTTGAAGTCATCCCGCGGCGGAACCAGTTTGAACCATTCGTCAATAAATGCAATATATGTGGCGGTAATCAGTTCCATAAACCGCTGAACCAGTTCCGGCGTATCATACAGGGAGATAAAAATATCGCTGCCCCAGACGACTTCGCAAATATCAAATGGGCCCTGCAGATCCGGGTGATAAATCCGGCAGTATTTTTGCAGTTTGGGATAATCATTTAATGTTTCAATAAAAAATTGCGCACAGTCAAACACCGCCGCACCTTGTCCGGAGCGGCAGTGCGGGACACCTTCAGCAAGCAGGCGTTCGATCTTCTCTGGGCCGCCGGACAGCGGAATGGATCCCGGCAGGGTACTAAGCGCGCGCTCCATCATTACCACTTCCACGCCAAACAGCGAAGGCATAATGGTTGAACCATAGTTGGCGCGGATCTGCGGCACTGCCCCGATGGAGTCGGACAGCGTACCATTGACCCCGCAAAGCTGTTGCAGCAGCATCAGTTCAAAACTCTTATCTTCAATCGCATCATTGACATTGATCTGCGGCCATTCCTGTTTTGGCGGCGATTTAGTACGCGCTGGAACAAAAAAATCCTCCGTTATCTCCCGGTTCCAGAAACTCCGCCATTGCGCAATTACTTCGTCTTCAACCTCCGGATTAATCCGTTCCTCCAGATCTTCCAGATATTTATTCAGCATTTTATCACCTCAAATGTTTGGATTTTTGAGATATTCAATTATTATTATACGCGTCTTTTAAATACACAATAGAAAATATTATGATATATAGTGGACTTTTGTTACAATTAAATGCCACGGGCAGAGCCCGCGAGGTAACGAAGTAACATTGTGACATATATCTTTCCAAGTGGCATGGATGCCTGAACCAATCCATGCCGCGTAATTGAAAAAGTCCCATCAATTTTAATTTCCAGCAGGACTCCACTGAAGCCTATGCGCTATCTTGCTTCCCATTGCGCCAATTTGTTGCATCTTCAATACTCCTTTTGAATGGATAATTCGCCGGGACGTCGCCGAAATCATGGATCGGCAATTTTGCGCCGTCGAGTTTAGCTGACTCATGCGCCACCAGTCCCGGGATATTCCAGCGGGCGCTGTTCCATGCGTGGCACGGTGGCAGGGAACCGTGCAGCAATGCCTTTACAAAATCATCCACCAGGAATTGATGAGAGCCGCTGTGCCCGTTGGCAAGGCTGCGGAATGAGTCCGGCAGCCGTCCGGTATCGTGCACTTTTGCCACGCCGGAGTAAAAGTCATGAAATGACTCTTTGCCAAGCTCGGCGGCATAGCCGTGTACAGGCAGGCCCGGCGACAGCCTCAGCAAGTCTGATACGTCCTCTGGAGAATTGTCGCGCGAGGCATAGCAGTAATGCATTGCAGTCCGCTCGAAACTGCGCAGCTCTCCGTAGAAGTTCATGTATACACTGTCTATAGGCGAACGCCAGCCGATGCGCCGCATCTCGTTCAAGCGGATAACCCCGCCGTCGCTGGTGCGCATCAACGCGGACTCATTGCTGAAAACATTATCCCAGTTGTTTGCGCCGGTCCGGAATATGGCGTCTTCATGGCTGTCCTGATACCCCATGCAGGATACTTCCGTGGCATGAGCGCCGGTGCAGCTTAATATCATACTGGTGGAATGTGTCGGATAGTACATTGGCGGCAGACCGGCAATTTTGCGCCAGTCGACGCCGCCGGAACGTTTATAAGGCTCATAGAAGTGAAGCATGTCATGGTGATATTGCGCTTCAGCATATACGAATTTACCCATTTCGCCGGACTGGAATTTATTGCGGCAGAAAATAGTTCCGGGATAATAGTAGCTGGTTTCCCCCATCATATACAGCATTCCGGTTTCAGCCGCAGTCTTGACGATTTCTTCGATTTCGGCAATGCTGATCCCCATTGGAACTGCCGAGTAAACATGTTTGCCGGCGCGCATGGCAGCCACCGCCATCGGTCCGTGAAGCTGGCGCTGAGTGAAAATGGCAATCGCGTCAACATCACTCTCCAGCAGTTCATTGAAGCTGGAAAGCCGGCGTCTGATGTCATTGTCATCCGCCATTTTCGCAGTACGCTCCGCCGAAATGTCCGCCAGCACCACCTCGGCAACCAGAGGATGCGCCCGGAATAATGGCACAAAACACGCGGAGAACTCTCCGCAACCGCAAATTCCTATTTTCATTTTCATTTTTTTCTTTACTAAACTAAAGTTTTCCTGTTTTTTAACAGTCGTACCTTCAATGGGATACCATATAAATCATTAGAAAAAACTATTATTAATTTACAATTATTTGTCCCAGTAGCCGCCGAGCGCCCGGCTGATGCCGCGAGCCATGTCATCGCTGACTTTCAGGTCTTTTTTCGGAACTGCCAGCAAACGATCGTAAATGTAGAACTCCACGCGTTTGAATTTCACGCTATCCTTGTTCTGAAGATCGGATACGATTTTAAATTCAGTGAACAGCCGTTCCCCGCTTTTGGGGTCACAGGCCGCGATTATCGGACTGAACTGAACGCCTGGGGCTCCTGACTTAATCCATTTTGAATAGAATGAAGTTAAGGCCGCGGTATCATCCAGACTGGACTGCGGGCCGCTGGTATAGCGGCTGACATATTTAATGTGCCAGTCGACTGGATACTTATTGACCCAGGCTGGTGCAGAACCAGGCGCGGAAATGGTATAGCAACTGGTTTTGATGTTCGGGTCTAGTTTCTTACACAAGGCAACCCATTCCGTGACAAATGAAACCAGACTTTCTTCGGCAAATTTCTCATCAATTCTGTCTTTCGGAATTTCAGGATGCTTTGCGGCAAATTCCGCTTTCTGTTTCAGCGAATAATCACAATAACATGATGTATCGTAGCCGCCCTTATACCGGATAAAGTCCAGATTAATTTCTTCCGGATGAAATTTATTGATGATTTCTTCGGTTATCTTCAGGGCTCTTGCCCTGACTGCCGGATGATCCGGACAGTTGCCCCTGCTAGCCACGCCGGCATTAATATCCGCTACTTTCATTTTCCCCTGTTGTATTTTTTCATACTCGGCTTTAGAGATATCCGGAGCGTATTTATCCCATTCCAAGCCGCTCAAGAACGGGGAGATGCTAAGCTCTATTTTCATGCCTCTCTTGCGGGCTTCCTCAATCATGCATTCGCCACTACTGATTCCGTCGCTGCAGCGTCTTACACTCTCAATGGTGCTTAACGCGGTAGTATAACAATAAAAACCGTGTTTCATTACAATAAATATTTTATTGAATCCCATGCGTTTGTAATTTTCCATGACGGTACTGATTTTCTCTCTTGAATCAAAAATTACTGCCGGACTACACCAATAATACGGGGCCCAGGCCACGGCTTCATCAAACTTCGGAGCTGGCAGGTCTGCGTACTTGGCAAGCTGTGTATTTTCTTCGTCACTTTTTATTTTCATCGTTTCCGCCAGCAGGCCTGACTCGGTGTCTTTCATCGGAACATCATATTTCGGCTTCGCACCAGCCCATTTTATGGAGTTCAGCAGCAGTTGTTTATCTACTGTGGTAAGCTCACAGGTTTTTCCCTGCCAGTATACCCCCATCGGAAAACCGATTTGAACAATTCTGCCGCGAGACACGTCACCGGCAACGACTACCCCTTTATCAAATTTATCAACCGCCAGCACCTGACCATCTTTTCCAGTAATGATTTCCATGTGATCGTACTGGTGTTCAAACTTTGCCGGAATACCCGCCATTACCGGATGCGATGCGGTTTTCACGGTGTAATAAGGATCCAGATTAGCGGCACAGGTAGTGCCGACCATCGGGAACAGTTTGTATGTACTGAAAATTCCACGCAACCCTATGGCATTGTGCCCGATAACCAGTCCGCCGCCGCAATCAACATAATTGGTAAGCGTCCTGATCCAGTCCGTTCCTTTAATGCCGCGGTCGGCATCGCTGATGTCTTTTGGGGCCAGTTTGGTTACAGTGGTAATGATTACCACATCGTATTTTTTCAAAGTGTCGGAGGCCAGATTATCAATCTGTTCGACTTTAACGCCAGACGCGGGTTTCAACGCATCATAAATATAATTTATAGCAAACGTTTTAGATTCAATGCCGATATCATAAACCCCGACTTTCAATTCATTGTCATTTTTCGGCAACTCCGGATAAGCCCCGCAAACCACAATTGCAGACAAACAAACAGCGGTCATACACAATAAAACCCTGATTTTATGATTCATTATAAAAGTGCCTTTCCAATAGTAATTTAGTTCATTCCATGTATTTTACCCATTCCACTTCGACAAAATTAATCTGAACTGCCGAGGTTAACGGAATATTATCCAGTATTGTCAGCGACAACGTAGTTCCCGCATTCAAATTTATCATCATGTTACGCAGCCGATGCTGAAACATTTGTCCCCTGCAAAACTAAAATTTTCGTAACATTTAATTCTCCCTTATGTTCACTTGCTTGCAAGTCAATAACCCGTTTGTCCAATAAATTTTGTTACGGATTGCCGTTGTAGTCTTTTTTCTTGTCGATCAAACGATACCAGTCTCTTTTGCCATTTTTGCCGTTGAATACATCAGCGGCTTTCATCCAGCTGGCGTGTCCGTCACTCCATAACTGGTTCGAGCCTTGAGCATGACGGTCACTGACTCCGATTGGGAAAGCAGCATAGGCGCTTAACCAAGTGTACTGCGTCGGAGGACATATGGTTACAAACACTGACGGATCGGTAATAACGCCGCGCTGAGGCGACGCGCTGCTGCTTGTCCAGTCCAGTCCGTCAGCAATAATTATTGTCTCGCTCGGCAACGTTACCTGATTTGTATTACGGTGATATTTGACTGCGTATCCTAAATCCTCCCAGCCGAACCCGGCATTGCTTACCGATGCAGCAGATGTCGCATTTCCTGCAGTCCAGCAAAAAGCGTAACCGCCATTCATAGCAATGTCACCAGTATAAGTAGTAGTACAGCTCGGGCACTTAAATACGCCGCTGTACAATGTAACCTGCTCAGTGGCTGAGTAAGTATCATAAGCCCGATTACTGAATTTAATTTTTGAATTTAGATACGGCGCCATTACAACTTTCCATTCAATATTCCCATTACTGTATGGAACAGTGCGCCTTGGGACAGGAAAATAGTCACTATTGTCATTAATATAAAACGCTACGGCACCGCCTTGCTGCTTTAAATTAGACACGCAACTTATGGACTTACCTTTCTCTCTGGCTTTGTTCAGCGCAGGTAGCAGCATGCTGGCCAAAATTGCGATGATGGCGATAACTACGAGGAGTTCTATGAGTGTAAAGTTTCTCTTTTTCATGGTTATGTCCTTTTTTTGTAAAGATTTAGTCCCGAAAAGTTGTTACCCCCGAAAAAAGTTGAACT
>CAIKZE010000349.1 GCA_903831825.1 uncultured Lentisphaeria bacterium
AGCTTGCATTCAATAGTTTTACGGCTAATTTTATTCAATCTGCCTGCTCAAACGGAGCGGGCAATAACAAATTTAAAGGAGAAGAATAAAATGAAGCATTCATTCTACGACGTGAAGGCGAAGGCAAAAGTTCAAGTTGAAGTAACCAAGAAAGTCACCTATGGCACCAAGGGCAATGAACGTTATGCCTTCAAGGGCGTGACAAAAGACGGCCGCAACCTGACCGCATTTGTCAGCAAAGCCGATTGGACTGCTGCCAAGATTTGACGATCCGGCACGGTACTAGTTAAGCTCCAGCAGGCGCAGATTGGTGTCCGCTGGAGTTTTTTTATGTGTGCCAGGCAGACCTTATGGAAATTTCCCCTAATGTTGCTGGTAGTTCACCAGCCTGCTGCCAGTGTATACGGCACTTTATTTTCCGCGACTGTGATGAATCCGCTGTCGATCAGCCCTGAAATAAGCGCAGTGACCTCGTCTCCGGCAAGCTGTTTCTGGAAGAGTGAAGAAATCTAGCTGGACAGATATTTGGCGGTATTTCTGATTTATCCGTCAGGCAATATCCTATGCCCAATATTCCATCAACGGGAAGCTTCTCCGGATGGATAGCCCGTATTGGGTGGAAATTTAAATGAATTTTTTTTTGTTTAAGTCTTGAATAAATGCTGAAAAGCATTATATTAAGGTCTATTGCGTAAAGTCCATAAATGTTAAATCCCTATAAGAGTGTTAATGATTATTGCATATATTGACCCTGGTACTGGAAGCATTATTCTGCAAATAATAGCTGGTGGAGTCGTCGGGACATTGTTTGTCATCAAATTGTACTGGCGGCGCTTCAAAGCCATGTCTGCCAGACTGCTTAAATTCTTTTCAGGCCGTTCAAAAGAGTAATTTTGAGAATTTAATACACTTTAACCATTGAAGATTAAAGAGGCTGATTCGGCGTGAACATTCCTAACGATAATTCGTTCCGTGATCCCTGTGGTTTTATTTTCATGCGCAGTGAAAACATGTTAACCCGGTTGATCCGCCCTTATTACGGCAGGCACTATGAGCAATTGTTCAGTTCAGGTCTTTATGATGACCTGACAGGAGACGGTCTGCTGATTCCTCACCTTGAAATTCCTGTGGAGCAATCAGATACCGAACAGTACGGGGACATTTATAAACTGATCCAGCCGGAAGTGATTCCACTGGTCAGTTATCCTTACGAATGGAGCTTCAGCCAGCTAAAAGCTGCCGCCCTTGCAACATTGACTATCCAGAAAAAAGCGCTGTCAAAGGGGATGACTCTGAAAGACGCGCCTGCACATAATATCCAATTTAAAGGTTGCCAGCCACTATTGATCGATTCTCTCTCGTTCGAAATTTATCAGCCAGGAGATGTCTGGAAAGCCTACGGACAGTTCTGCCGTAACTTTTTAGGCCCGCTGCTGCTAATGAACCATGACTACCGGCTCTCGGAAATAATGCTCTATGAAATGGACGGTGCACCGTTGGATCTTACCTCGAAATTACTGCCGCGCGGCAGCTGGCTGTCCTTCGGAGCACTGCTGCATATTCACTTGCACGCCAAGGCGCTTAAAGTCTGCAAGTCAGGCGGCAGCGCAACGGCGAAACGCCGGAATAATAGTCTCAATAGCCTGCTCGGGCTGATCGACAGCCTGGAATCCTTGATTTCCAGACTGAAATGGAAAATTCCGGCCACGGAATGGGCCGATTATTATAATAATAACAATTACAGCGCCAATGCGCTGTCCGCCAAAGAACAGCTGGTCGATTCGCTGCTGGCGCGGCTGCCTGCCGGGATGGCATGGGACTTCGGCGCCAATGACGGCCGTTTCAGTGAACTGGCTGCCCGGCGCGGCTGCTACACCGTTGCGATGGATATTGATCCGGTCGCGGTGGAAAATAATTTTATCCGGCACCGTGACAGCGCATCCATGCTGCCTTTACGGATAGATCTGCGCAACCCCAGCCCGGGCAATGGCTGGAACGGGCGTGAACGCTTGAGCTTGTTCGAACGTGGCCCTGCCGATACCGGAATGGCCCTGGCCCTGATTCATCATCTCGCAATTTCCAATAATGTTCCATTTCTCAAAATTGCGCAATGCTTTGCATCCGCCTGCAAAAATCTGATCATCGAATTTATTCCAAAATCCGATTCGATGGTGCAAAAGCTGCTTTCTTCGCGTCAGGACATTTTTTCCAATTACGACCAGCAGACTTTCGAAGCTGATTTCAGTAAGTTTTTTACTATTCATGCGGTCAATCGTGTAGCCGGCAGTGAACGTACCATTTACCTGATGAAAAAAATCCAGGACTAATGCAGTGAAAATTGCCGAACGTTTACATCATATAATTAATGTCTTCTGGAAGGATCATGCTTATGTCATCGGGTTGTATTCCATAGCCATCGGCTATCCATATATTGATACACTGGGGTACTCCCCGTTTTTTTTCAGGGAGCATAATGCCGGTCCCGTTACCATTATCAGCACGCTTTGTATTATTCTGCTAATCATCCCGCTGCTTCTGGTCTGCATCATGGCCGGCGTCAAAAGGCTATTCCCCCGGATCGCCGGTATGGTTGATTTTGGTTATGCAATAATTATGTCTTGCCTGGCCAGCATATATTGCAACAACAGCAGCCTGATCTGTAAATACATACGCTTTGACTGGCAGGAGACCGCTTACTGGCAGCTCTGCATCATAACTACCACCATAATGCTCCTGCTTTTCCGGCGGCAGAAAACCCGGGATATTTTTCGGTGCGCAGCCGTTCTGCCCATTATCTTAATTGTTATGTTTCTTTTTGTTCTACCTTCAGCCAGCCTGTTTCGGCAGCCGGTAACTTCACGGTCAGAGGTTATTTCCGCCATAAAAAATCCGGTTCCAATCGTAATCGTGATTCTTGATGGTTTTTCTTTACAGGCTATTCTTGATTGCAACGGAGAAATCGACCGTCGGCGTTTTCCCAATATAGCGGCGCTTGCCGACACCTCTTACTGGTTCAAAAATGCCAGAACCGTGGCCGGACTGACCCACAACGTCTTGCCGGCAATGATGACCGGCACCGCGACTCATTTAAATCCTAAACCTTCATCAATCAGCGAATATCCGCATAATCTTTTCAGCTGGCTGCAGTTGCAATATAAAAATTTCAGCATACAGGAGTGGAGACCGCACGTAACACTTGCGCCATCATCCATCAACACCAGAGTTTTTCTTGCGAATAGATTTATCACGGATCTGGCCGGCATGCCCTATTATTATTTCATTTTTTCTTTCAAAAAAAACAATCTCGCGGCGAAAGACTCCCGTGAATGGGTAACAGCTCTATTTGAATACTCGCTTGATCTGGATAAATGGCTGGAGCGAATTCAACCGGAATGCAGCTTGAATTTCTGTCACTTGCAGCAGCCGCACTTTCCGCTTAATAGAAATTATGACGGTAAATTCTACGAAAATTCTAAAATCCCTGTCGGCCTTGCTGATTATTTCCCGCGGAATAATACCTCCCTGATCAACCTGTCTTTTCATCAATATATACTTCAGTGCGGCTACGTCGACAGCAGAATCGGCAAGATTATGGAAAGGTTAAAGCAGAAAAATATTTACGACAATGCACTGATTATTATTTCTGGCGATCATGGTACATCCTTTTATCCCGGGGTCATCAGGCGCGGCGGCATCAGCGATATCGGCCTGGCAACCACCGGATTCATCCCGCTGATTATTAAGCTTCCCAAACAAACCACAGGGGTAATCTCCGAACGTCAAGCTACTACAATTGATCTCATGCCGACTATTTGCGGGGTGTTGCAAGCAAATCATCCATGGCCGATGGACGGGAATGATCTATTGGGTAAAACATTCCCGACTTTTGATTATGATATTAACAGCAAGCGTATTTTTTATAACTTATTTGTCCTGGATAAAGAACCTCACTACCGGAGCTATTCGCTTATTTCAGTTCAAAAGACCTTAAAGGAAATGCTGCAAAGAAAAAATCTTATTATCGCCGATAATCTGCCGATGAACAATACAGCAGCCAACTACACAGCCGAAGCAAAATACAATCGGCTCCTTCATCATGACAGCGCTGACTTTAGCGCCTGCAGCCAGAAAGCAGCAGCAATACGGGCCAATATTTCCAACGGCCTTTTTCTTATTGCTGAAATCACCGCCATGCCGCCGGCATTGTCCGGGTGTCCGCTGGCGATTACAGTACACGGGAAGATTGCCATTATTACCAAACCTGAACCATGGAGAGAACATCGTCTTCTCTTCGGCGGCATGTTTCCCGCTGCGGATGCATCACCGTCATCCATTGAATACTTTGTCATTGAAGAAAAGCAGGATCGGATAGTTTTGCATAAGATCAGCAATGTTATCTATCAGAGCAGAAGCCTGTTAAGTAATGTATTTTACCGTTAGTGGGCAGGCCCCCAGTACCATCTTCCATCTGTCATGTATTCGCTTGCAAGTTATTAAATTAATCAAGCAGAGAGTGTACACCGTCCTGCCGGATATTTTATATCCGGACGGGCAGATTATGACTTTTTTAGCGTTAATTCTTATCGCCGGCGCTGAACATGTTTGCAATTCCATTTAAAGTATAGTAAAATACCCGTTTGTTATGTCCATAAAGGAGTTGCAGAATGTAAATGGATAAGTTTCGCGGAATAGCCCGAGCAGATTTATGGAATTGCCGATGATCAGGTATATACCGGACAGGCAACCCTGTAGACGTGCGGGAGAATAGTAAAGATGTAAAGTTTTTAACAGATCCTTTGTTAGTTAATAATAAGGCGCGGAGGTGATCGGGGAAGTTTAGTTCCGGCTGGTGCAATAGTTCAGGCTGGATTCTACGCGGCGGCAAAGACGTTTTAACGGGGACATTAGATTAATAATACTCTTAAACGATAAAATATTTGAAATGACTCAGGAGAAATTAAAGTGAAATTTTTGTTCAGTTGTTTAATGCTGATGCAGGCCTGGCTGGGGCTGGCAGTTGAAAATGATTTCCAGTATGAGTTAAAAACGGGGGTAAAGCCGTGGACAGCCAAGCCGTTAGCTTATTCTGAGGGAAAGTTTCATTTTGTCGTGGCTGCAGACAGGACAGGCATGACGCGCCAGTGGATTTTTGAAGATGCCGTAAAGAAAATAAATCTTTTACAGCCTGATTTTGTCATTTGCGTTGGTGATCTGATTCAAGGTTATACAGGACGGCAGGACGGCATAAAACAATGGCGTGAATTCAATTCCATAGTAAATCAACTGGACATGCGTTTCTTTTATGTTGCCGGCAATCACGACACGGACAGAAAAGCGCCTGAACTGCGCGCGCTCTGGCATGAATTATATGGACCCAAATATTATTATTTTGTCTATAATAATGTGCTTTTTATGATCTTGCATTCGCAGGAGACCAACAATTGTATTGGAAAAACGCAAGCGGACTGGGCGGTGGCGGTTTTGGATAAATACCCGAATGTTAAAGAGACGTTTATTTTTGTACACTATCCATTGTGGCAGGAGCAATATTTGAACAAAAATCTTGAGTTGCGGCCTCTGTTCCGCCAGCTGAACAGAAGGAATTACACTGTTTTTGCCGGGCATGACCATGCGTATATGAAATTTGAGAAAAACAAGCATAAATATTTTCGCCTGTCAACCACCGGCGGACTTAACGAGATAGGGGAATTAGGGCATTTCGATCATTTCATGTGGGTTACTGTTTTTAATGACAGGCCTCCAATCTTCGCCAATATCATGCTCGACCGTATCGCGGATGAAAATATATTAACGGATGAAGTTGCGGGAATTATAGAAGGGATCAAAGCCAACCGCAGGGATATTGTCTATAAAGATAAGTCTTTTGAATGGCCGGTGGTAATTAAAAATACCCATAACGCTACTCTTAAATACAAGGTAAATTTCGCCGGCAATAATAACTGGAGTTTTTCAACGCCGGAATTCAAGGGGGTAATTCCACCGGAGCAGGAAGTTATTTTAACCATAAAAGGCAGCGTTGAAACTATATTTCCGGTGCCGGCGGCGGAAGGTGAATTTAATATTGCAGGCGGAAATAAATTCAAGATAAAACTCCCAGTTCCTTTTTCTATATTAAGCAACGACGAAATCAGCGTGCCATATACAGCATCAGCGCCGGTTGTTGACGGCAAGTTGGATGACAAATGCTGGCGGTCTCCGATTGCCGGGGAGTTTCGTGATATTATGACCTTTAACAAGTCAAGGGTTGAAACGAAAGTATGGCTTGCCTACGATAATAAATATCTGTACTGGGCGGCAAAATGCTATGAGCCGGATAAAAGTAAAATATTAAGTAATCAATCTGAACGGGATTTTTCCATCTGGGATGATGACAATGTGGAATTATTACTTAATTCCAGCGGAGTCCCGCAACATTACTCGCAGATCATTATCAATCCCGCGAATGCGATTTTCGCAACTGATGCATTGGATAAAAAAAATGATGCGAATATAAAAAGCGCAGTCAGTTTTGACGATGATGGATGGACTATGGAAATGGCGATCCCGTGGCAGGATTTGAATGTAAGCAGTCCAGGCAACCAAAAAACAAGCATATTATTTTCGAGAAACAGGCCGGGACGGGAGAGGATTTGTCAGTTGCCCGCGGTGGGGGTCGGCAATCTAATTCCGGAAAACTTTAAAACTCTCAGCTTAAAACCACCGGCAGAATCTGTTTCCGGCAAATAAAACCAGAGGCTCCAGAATGTTTAATGAATTTGCGGTGATAGACTTTGAGACCACAGGGCTAAGCGCGGACTACTGCCGTGTTATTGAAGTGGCGGCGGTAATCGTCCGGAATGGCGAAGTTGCCGACTCCTTTGTTGAACTCATGCATCCCGGCTGCCGCCTGCCGTTTATCATCACGGATTTAACCGGCATAACCGATGCGATGCTTAAAGGCAAGCCCAGGCCGGAAGCTATCATGCCGAAGCTGAAGGATTTCATTGGCGACCGTCATTGTATCGCGCATAATGCTACGTTCGACTCCGGGTTCTATCATGCCGAGATGGGCCGCGCAGGGATTGCCCATGACCGTACTTTCTTTTGCACGATGAAGTTGTCACGCCGTCTGATTCTGGATTCGCCGAGGCACAAGCTCTCGATACTGGCAGATCACCTGAATCTTCCTCGACCGGAGAAAGGCAAATGTCACCGTGCGCTCTATGATGTGCTTCTGACAGTTGAGCTATGGAAGCATATTGAGCGTATAATCCGGAAAAGAATCGGCAAAGCGCCTGACCAGGAAATCTACCAGACGATTATGAAAAAGTCAAAGGGTGCAGTCCCCAAATATCTTGACAAAATATCCTCGTTGCCGATGAAAAAGAATGAAGCAAGATAAGGCGCAACGAGTGGTTGGTATCGGACTTAATGGTGGAAGTGAATCCAATGAATTCATGGGTAAATAATCAATCATAACGAAGGATAATCGAGGGCGAATTGATATGAAGATAAATAGTCATGAAGAACAGACAAAATACTCCGACGAAATGAAGACATCACAGTTGGTAAATTCTCTGGCCGACGAACTGAAAAATGACGCGCGGAAAGCAGGAGGTCCTGGCATTTTGCCGATTCCAGGCTTTACGCAAAAATGTTACGGCATCAAACTTTCCGAAGCATTACGAAAAGTTTGCGAACCGATTCTGAATAACGCCAACGACGATATCGCCACCATTCGATCTGTTTTCGCTACTGGAGCAATGGCCTGGAATCTTACCATTCTGGCTTCAAAACTCGGCGAGGCAAAACTCCATGAAGTCCTTACCTCCCTGAACTCCGAAGCCGTGAAAATCGGCTATGAAGGCTGGAATAACGAATTGGCGAATTTGATGGAACGAAAACGGAAATTGTTCCCGCAGATCGACATTGCGATTATTGATTGCAAGATTGTTGACGAAGGCAACGAATATCGTTTTGCGGTCGCCGGAATACCATACTCGTCTGCAAACCCATCCGAGCTGAAAAAGATGTTCCCAGGCGTATTTGATAACTTCACTGAACCACCGTTATGGAGAAAAATAGCGGGGAACTGCTCCGCGTAGTCTTGAGCCAAATAGCGGAAGCCGACACCGGTCACCCGGCCTTCAATTATGATATGAAATGCTTTGTCCATATTCCCTGCACAGTTATTATTAACTTTAGCACAGTCTGCTATTTTATTTTGCCCTATATATTATCATAACCATCAAATTACAGCTTTCAAGGGCATCAACGGGTTCAGAATGCAATACGCATGGTTAAAGACGTTGCAAAGTGAAAAACAACAACTCATAGCCGTAACCAAAAAATACACCTTAACCACGAACCACACGAAAAGCACGAAAAAATCAAAGACACGAAAATGTTATCCACAGATGACGCAGATGGACGCAGATGAAAGGCATGAAGATTTAACCGGGATGGACATAGACAGGATAAGAAATTGGGTAAGGTCAGCCGTTTCGGCGGACCGTCTTTATGCATTTCGCCTTTGGCGACTAATCCCGCGACTGCGGGACCGTTGGATCACGTCCGGCGAGCCGCCGGTGGCGGGTTGCGGGAAACAATATTTTGTTTGCAGGGGAAACCTTGACAGTTCAAGGTTCCCCCTTGCATCCCTCCTCCAAAACTTTTCTTGACGAATAAAATGACGAAAGTTCCCTACTGCATTGCTGAGCATTTTAAACATTGACAATTAGAAACTTATGAAAAGAGTAGCGAGAAAATCTTTCTAAAAATGAATATGACTGATAATAGTACAAGACACATATTAAAACCGGAACAGCCCAATCAGGCATATAATATTGTGGAGAAGCATATATACAAGCATAACGCTGTAAAAGGCTGGAAAGTCTTCCCTTAAAAACAAAATAAGCGACTCCGTTTCCAGAACGGCTTACCGACCGAGTATTCCCAGTCCAATAGATATTTTAAATGTTTTTTGAAAAAAAGCAAGTTGATATAACAAAAAATGATTTATCTTTAACAAAATAACGTTGTTTGCCAACTATTTTAACTTGAAATTCAGTTTCCAGACAATATCGCCGCTGCTGGCGGAATTGATATCTACTTTCAGAATACAGCCATCGACGGCGGCGGCGGCTTTATCGGCACAATCTGCATTGACAAACTCATAGCCTTCCGGGATGTATATGGTCAGGCGGTATACTTCGCCTTCCACGCACTTCGAGCTGCCGGACAGACTGTTCGATGCGGCGTCCCAGCTCAATGCGTTCAAGTCGCAGCCGCCCTGGGTTATATGCCTTGAAGTCGAGATAACCTGCGGATGCGCTGTCAGCGGAGTTATGCGCAAAACGGCAGTATCCATTGGAGCAATTGACACTTGCAGCGCATCACCGTAAACCCCCATGAATTCACCTTTCCAGAAATCATAGACCGCATAACACAGACCGTTGCGGGTATCAATATGCAGATCAGACTCCAGGCTGAGTTTCAGCTCCAGCACCTCGTCATTAGTGTTCATAATGCCGGCGACGTTCCAGTCGCCGAACTCCTTGCAGACCGCGAGGTTGATCAGCACATAGCCGTCGCCGTAGCTCTTCTGCTGAAGGTCCATCGGGTGAATGTCGGCAACCGGCATTATCCGCCTTAACATATCAATACGCGCTTCATCCAGCTCCGGCAGATTGTCGCCGATGGTTACCGGCAGTCCGGTGAGTCCGTAGAAGGAAACGCGCGAACGGGCCTGCGCAGGAGTGTTGAATTCGCTGCGCAATACCAGATTGTCGCCATCAGCATAAAAAACAACATTGTGCCAGGGATAGAAGCGGAATACACGTTCAATTGAATTCGCGATGAAGTCGCTCCAGCCGAAAATATCGCCGCCGATTCTGGCGGCGCTGAACTGGTCCATGGCAAAAGTAATATCCCGCTCGGTGTTGCCGGAGCAGGACAGCATATAGATGTCAGACCCGACGGTTTGCCTTGCGGCCTTGACCACATTCCGTATGGCCGTGTCGGAGGATATCGCCGGATTGTAAAACTTCGAATGGAAGGCGTCGCAAATTGTGAAAGTGGCCGGGAAACAGTCCCATTTAATGGCTTTGAACCCCCATTTCATGATTTGGTTGAAAATGGCCGGGATATATTCTTCCACCACTCCCGGATGACTGGGGTCGATCCACCATTGGCCGCACCATTCAGGTTTATGCGCCAGCAGCCATTCGGGATGCTGCTTGAGCAAATGGTTCTGCTGCCCGTCGTTGGTCGCGCCGATCCAAAGCACCGGAATCAGTCCGAGTTTTTCAATCTCCTCCGCGACATGAGCAAGCCCGTTCGGATATGCTTCTTTTCTTGGAGTAAAGGTATCGACGCCTTCCTGTCCGAGACCGTCAAAGGCTTTATGGTTCCATTCCCAGTCCACCCAGAGACAGAGTTTTTCCGCGTATTTGCCGAAGGTTGCGGAGAGCAACCTGGCATTTTCCAGAACAATCTGCTCATTCGCTTTGAATTGAACAGAGTACCAGGTCATCCAGCCGACAGGCGGCGTATTAAAACCGTGACGCTTGTCGATGGGCGCATAAGGGATATTAAACTTGCGTTTGCAGTAATCCTCATGGATTTTGAACGAAAAAACTCGTCCATGGTCAATTCCATTCTCGAAGTGAAAGCGGTAACCGCCGGTATTCCAGTCATAGCGTACTTTGAACTTGTCGGATGCTTTGAATTCAAGCGCTTTATCGGAAAGCCGGTCGAAGAGAGCATTGTCATGAATTGAAAAAGCGGGGCCGCAGGCTGTACGCAGATTATGATCTTCGGCGTTCAAGCGGATGCCGAAAGTGGAATTCACCGGTTCGTCACCCCATTGCAGCATGCCGTCAATATGGACGATGGCGCGGGCGAAGGTACGGATATGCAGCGAAGCCGAGTCCAGTGTAAAGTGGAGTTCCAGAGCCGGTGCGCCCTTTGGGCCGTCCGAATAGATTATGCTCAGCACATGGCTGCCGGGATTACATTGCTGTTTACTCTCTACCTGCTTATAATCGTTCGGGGAGATCAACTCGCCCTGATAGCTGCGGACGGAGACAGAGGCTTTCTTTATAAAGGGTTGCTCCTCCGTTTGTCCATCCGGCGTATAGGCGCAGGAGAAGGCATGCGCATTCTCATCGTAGTTTACAGAATAATTCTTGAAGTTGAAATACATTGGCATCCTCAATTTATTTTGTTCAGGATCATTAATAAATAATTCAGTGGCTATTCACTATTATAAGAAAATCCTCCAGCTCTTCATCATTAACTCCGACGAAATACAAAAGCCCGTTTTTATCTTTCATCTCCTGCTGAATTCTTGAAAGTTTATCTTTAAAAAATGAAAGCCGTAATTCTTTGGTCGAACCGAGTTTTTCAACCGGGGTTTCAGTGGCGAGAATCAGCCTGTTCTTAAAATATGCTTCATAATTGTCCAGAAAAAAATCAGGGACGTATTGATTGTTGAGGCCGATGACAAAATCAGCATCCGAATATGCCTGCAAAAGCTGCAGGCCCTGTGTTTCATTCATAACACAATAATGACAAAACAGCGGAGACGCGAAATGTTTCGACAGAACTTCCAGGTATTTAAGATCGAATTCCCATATTTGTTCGTTACTCATATTTATGCTTGAATCATCACCGATAAAAATGCCGGGCAAGGGAAATCCATTCGGCGAAAAACCGTCCAGCACCGGAGTTCCTATTTTATCATGAATGAATTCGAACCCCGTGATGAAAGCTTCTGTAACTCTCTTCAGCAGTTCATGAACTGCGGCAGGATTATCATAAAGGTCAAGATAAATATCCGTTCCACGTAAAATCATTGCATTGCCGAACGGACTGAGTTTATGCGGCGGTATGATCATGACCCCTTCCGGACAATGCTCCATAAAGTAGTCCAGGGTTTTAAGAAAATGCCGCCACATGGGATTGTCCAGAGCGGGTTTGGACATATTCTTAACTTCGGCAATATCGTTCAAGACATGCTCAATCCAGGGGCCGCCGTCGATATCCCCAAGTCCGGCACCGAACATTGTCGGAATTATTGCATCCCCGTAGTCAACTAACAGAAAAGGGAAATTACCGCATCCAGCCGCCTCGTTTCGTTCAATCCGCGCCATCTGAGCTTCAAAGTTTTTTTGCGGATATTCCCAATACCGGCTTTTAGGAGAAAGCCATTGTCCTGAATTTATATGCACACAC
>CAIKZE010000350.1 GCA_903831825.1 uncultured Lentisphaeria bacterium
ACCCCCGTCACAATGTGACAGGGAACGCCTGTAAACCGTATTTGAACCAATTTAATGTTAGTGCACGTTCGGAATATCAGGTCTGGCCAAGACAAGTGTTGTGCGCGGAATCCGAATTATGCGTTCATCAGGGCCGCAACTGGCGGTCGCGGGCAGATGTGCTGCCGCGATCTCGGTAATGTCCGAGCCGATGATTGCAAAATCCCCGCCTTCAAGCTCGAATGTATCTGGACAACCACGAACAGCGGCAGTCCGCGCACCATTGGCGTGCGGATCGGGACCGAGCCGCCGCAGCGTTGTCAGCAACCATGGCAGATTCACTACCGGTTGTTTGTGATTCTGTACTAACCATGTAGATTCCTGTTAGAACAAGCGCGGCCATAATCAGGATTAGTATGAGCAACAAATATGGTGTGTAAGACTTCGTTTTGATTGCTCCGGAAATGAAATTGTTCCTCCCTTCATCTCCGATACGGCGTCCGCATCCCTTACAGAATTTAGCGTCCTCGGCTACATGCGTTTCACAATGTTTGCAATACATGTTGATTGTGTGATTATTTTAGTAATGTTGGATTCAGGATGCCTAATCAACTCGATCAAGCATTCCGAGCGGCAAAGCAACAATCCATGAATTTGATGAAGTCTTTGTCCTGAAGCGGTTTGTTTTTCTCGAAAACGGCGCGCGGTATCGGCAGCGAGAAAAAGTCACGCACATCTTTTCGTAAGCCATCCATTTTGACGAAAACACCTGCTTTGATAGCGCGGCGGACAATATCCAAATGAACAATCACTTGGTTTACGAAAATCTCCTCCTGTGCGGTGACCGGTGTTTTGTTCAAATCCACATCGGCTTCCAACACACGCACCAACTCAGGGTTGTGAAATGGCAGCGACCAGATTTCTCTGTATTGGCCACTAATTGCAATATAGTTGGCGACACGCCTTGCACGTTCATCTTTCCAAAGTGAATACGCGGTAAATCCAAGCCCGCCAATAATGCCGAGATTCTGGATCACGCTTGGCCAGTATTCTGATACCCAATTCAACAACGCCATTGAGCAGAATTATACCCCGGTGCGCGAGCCACACACAAATTTGCGAGCAACCGGCGCGGCGTTGTATAATAGACTTATGATGGACATACTGGATAATTTCCAACCGCCAAGAATCGAGGCGCATCACGGCAGACTAGCTACTATTCTCGCGGTGATTATCATTTTCGGCACTGTCGCAGGTGTCGCTTATGTCTATCTGAAGACAGAGGCCGTACCAGAGCAGCCAGCCATACCAGCCGAAGGCATCCGCGAGAAAGTTCTACGCGCCATATGTAGCGTGTCAGCTAGTCCGCCCGATACTGTAAAGCGGGTTACACACGACATTTCCTCAGTCTCGCCAGTATCCAGTTCCACTCGTTCACGCATCATTAACAAAATAAACACTTCATTATGAAAAAACATCTCATCCTTGCCTCATTAGCCGCTGGTTTCCTAATCGGCGCTTCCGCTTTGTCCGCATTCGACAACAAACTGACACCACTTGAAGTATTAACCAAGTCCGATTATTATGTATCTAAATTACCAGCAGAGTGCAGAAATGGGTGGGGTTATTCATTTGCTTGACGACAAGCGTGGATATGCTAAACTGTAGCTACCATCGCCGTAAGGCGTCAACAGGCCTCGCAAGAGGTCTGTAAACATATATAGAATGTACTTCAAAGATTTTGATAAGTGGAATATCGTCAAAAAACAAGTCCATACCGATGAAAGAAAGGTGAGTATTCGTGCCGGAGAAATTCGCTGGATATCCTGTGGTGTGAATGTTGGCAGTGAAATCGATGGCAAAGGTGAATCTTTCACCCGACCAGCACTTATCGTCCATGTCGTTGGTTCAGTCCTTGCACTAGTCATACCACTTTCTACAAAGATCAAACAAGTCGCTGGTTATATACCATTTGAATTCCAAGGAAAACAAACTTCTATTTGTATCCACCAGATGAGGATAGTCTCACAAAGACGAGTCTTGGCGCGTAAAGGAAGAATTTCGGAAAACAGGCTTAAAGAAATTAAATCAGAAGTCAGAAAGTTTTTTGATTTTTAAGATTCTCGCACCCCGCCCCAAAAAATCGGCAACCATCGCCAGCAAAAACAATAGCGAGGGCGAACGGAGTCCTTCCCCCACACCCCCAGTCCTCCGTTCGCCCTCACCTCATTTTTCCGGATTTTCCG
>CAIKZE010000351.1 GCA_903831825.1 uncultured Lentisphaeria bacterium
CCTTTCAGCTGAGGCTGGGTGGGTTTCAGCTGATGCGGTATTGCTGGACATTGGAATATCTTCGCCGCAGATCGATGATCCGCAGCGGGGATTTTCCTTAAGACTGGATGGCCCACTGGATATGCGCATGGATCAACGGTCCCCTGACACTGCCAGCCGGTTTTTAAATCGCGAACCGGCAGAAATTCTTGAAAAAATTTTTCGGGAATACGGCGAGTGCGACAAGAGCTGGAAAATGGCTAAAGCGGTAGTTGAGAGAAGGATACATAAACCCTTTTCTTCGACACTCGATTTTGCCCAGTTTTGCGAAACGGTTTTAGGCCGTTCCAGAGCTGGAAAATTACCGGTTTCGACGCTATATTTTCAAGCTTTAAGAATCGCCGTTAACGACGAGCTGGAAGAACTGCGGAAAGCGTTACCGGCGGCATTGAAAATATTGTCCCCCGGAGGACGTCTGACAGTGATTACTTTCCACTCCCTTGAAGATCGGATTGTGAAGAATTTTTTCAGAGACGCTGCACAAGAGTGCATCTGTCCGCCCGGTTTGCCGGTATGCATGTGCAAACACCATGCAGAGTTAAGATTGCTGACGAAGAAACCGGTTACCGCGCAGGAAGATGAATTAAGGGATAATCCGAGGGCCGGGTCCGCAAAACTGCGGGCCGTGGAGAAGGTTTAAATAAAAATTATTAAGAGCGAATCACAAATAGGAACGTTCTTATGAATATACAAGCCAGAAGCATAAAACTGAATAAAAGCCGTAAGAAGAACAATACCCGTCAGACGATAGGGTCGAAATTCGGTATTGTTTTTCGTATGATCATCGTGATGGCTTTTATCTTCGGTATTGCTACTTTGAGAATAAGCATAGATCAGTGGGCGACCGCGGAAGACCGCGAAGCGGACAAACTGGTTAAGCAGATTGCGCAGCTCGATCGCGAAATTGAAAATTGCAAACTGAAAAAAGAGAAGTTGAGCAGTTGGCCTAATATTAAAGACCGTATACAGAAATTCAACCTTGCACTACGGATGCCGGAACCGTTTCAAGTGCAGAATCTGACGGTTAACTATGATCCTGCCGGTAAGGAAAAAACCTCCGGAGAGCGCAAGACCGCAATGCTCTCACAGCGTTAAACTCTTTAGAGGAGGAACAGGATGAAGGATGTTGACCAGTAATGACTCCATAAAGATCAGGATTAAGCTGGTTGCCGGAATGGCCGTCATCTGTTTCTGTCTGCTCGCCGTCAAGCTTTATCAAGTCCAGATCGAACGCCACGAAGAACTCTACGAAAAAGCCAAGAAGCAGTACACCGCGGTAAAAACTACCCACGGCAAGCGAGGCGAAATTTTCGACATTCAAGGCAATCTGCTGGTCGGCAATATTCCCTGTACGGACATTATCGTCGATCCGCAAATTACCGGCGATGAACCTGTCTGCAGCAAAGCCGCCAGAATTTTTGTCAACCATCTGGACATGACCTATGCCGAAGTGTACTCCCGCCTTTCCCAGAAATTCCGGATCAGAAAACTTGCCGACGGCAAAACTGAAAAAGTTAAAAACCGTTTTGTGGTAATTGCCAACAATGTGCCGTTTCAACAAGCGGAAGAACTTAAAAAAGTAGTCAAAGTCAACAACCTGAAAGGCATCGTTTTTACAGATACCTACCGGCGTTTTTATCCCAAGAGCACCCTGCTGTCGAATATTCTGGGATTTACCACTCCCGACCAGGGCAAAGATGTTCCTGTCATCGGAGTTGAAAAAACTTTTGACAAGCAGATGGAATCGTCCGATGCGACGGAACGATTTGAACGGGCCCGCGACGGCATTCCGCTTTCTTACGGCTTGCAGGAAGCGGACAAGGTGAAAAACGGGTTTAATATTTATCTGACAATCAGCGAACCGCTTCAGTCTATTCTGGAGGAAGAGCTTGACAGTCTGGTTGTCAAATGGCGCCCGAAGGCGGCTTATGCGGTCATGGTTGACCCCAAGACCGGCAATGTCATGGCGATTGCCCAGCGCCCCAGTTTCAACCCCAATGACCGCACAAGCATGTCTCCTGACAACTGGCGTATACGCATCACCGAAGACGTGTTTGAACCGGGCTCCACCATGAAGCCGATGGCGATTTCCGGCGCCCTGGATTACGGGGTTATTACTCCGAATACGATGTTTAACTGTGAAAACGGTTCCTGGACTTATGCCGGAAAGGTCCTGCGGGATTCTCACCGCATCGGGACTGTGCCCGCCTATGAAGTTGTTCAGAAATCCAGCAATATCGGCACTGCCAAAATTGCGATTATGATGGGTGAACAGCGGCTTCACCTGGTGCTGCGGAAATTTGGTTTCGGCGCGTCCACCGGCATTCCCGTCACCCCGGAGACTAAAGGGATATTCCGGCCCCTGAATAAATGGGATGCGCTTTCGATATCCCGTTTCCCGATAGGGCAGGGAATCGGGGTTTCGCCGATTCAGCTTGTCCGGGCCTATTGTGCGCTGGCGGACAACGGCAGGCTGCGTAAAATACGGCTGGTGGACCGTGTTGAAAATACTGAAACCGGAGTAGTCATCAAAAAGTCCATCGAAGAACCGTTCCAGGTTTTTAACAATCCCGCCACTCCGGAAAAAATAGTCAGCATGATGTCGCTGGTGACTAAAAAAGGCGGTACCGCCACCGCGGCGGCTATTCCCGGATTCAATGTCGCCGGTAAAACCGGCACCAGCCAGAAATTCATCAACGGCCAATATTCCCATGCTAATTTCTTCTCATCGTTTATCGGCTTTGTTCCGGCTGAAAATCCCTCTTTTGTGCTGCTGGTGACGGTGGACGAGCCCAGAGGCAGTTATTACGGCGGCGCGGTCGCGGCGCCGTATTTCAAGAATATCGCACTGCGGGCTTTGCGTTATCTTGACGTCAAGCCGGATCCCAAGCTGCTTGAAGAAGCGGAAAAAGAAAAAAACAGTAAAAATACTGACATACCACAGAGAGATTAAGAAATGACTGATTTAGCAAAAAATTTGGAGATGGTTAATATTCAACCGGGCGCATCACTGCATTTTATTGGCATCGGAGGAATCGGCATGAGCGGCCTGGCGCAAATGTATGCGGCTTCCGGCTTCCGGGTTTCCGGCAGCGACCGGGGCGCCGACCGCCAGGAGAATAAGCGTATTTTTGAAGCGCTGACTGCACAAGGAATCAAGATATTCCCGCAGGACGGCTCTTTCATTAAAAAGATTACACCGGATTTTATGGTTTATTCTACTGCAATTGAGCCGGATAACCCTGATTTCAAAGCCGGAGAAAATATTCCCAGAATCCACCGCGCGTCGGCGCTGGCGTCGGCAATGGCTTCCCTGGACGCCACTAAGATTGCAGTCGCCGGCAGTTGCGGTAAAACCACGGTTACCGCATGGCTTGCGGAAACGATGTTCCTGCAAGGCTGGGATCCCTCTTTTTTGAACGGCGGACTGGCGAATCGCTTCCGCTCACCGGTCAATGCCGGCAATTATTATCACGGCACCGGCAATACATTTGTTTTTGAGGCTGACGAGAGCGATAAAAGCCTGCTGAACTATGAGCCTGATTACGCGCTGATTCTGAATATCGGAACCGATCATTACTCTAAAGAGGAATTGGCGCGTGTATTCGGCGACTTCATCCGCAAAGTTAAAAAAGGCGTTGTACTCGAAAAAAATGTATTTAATGTGATAGACAAAAGCTGCCTGAGCCATCTGGACGTGAAGATTTTCTGCGGCGACGTCGCTGTTTCTCCGTATCAGCAGGGTGTTCACTGGCATATTACTTCGTATAAATGCTCTCCCGACGGGATAAATGCGGTGATTAACGAAGAAGATGAAATCGTACTGCCGATACCGGGAGTTCATAATGCGGTTAATGCGCTGTCCATTGTCGCGATGATGGAAATGCTTGGTATTCCGAAAGAAAAAAGCATTCCGGCGCTGCCGCTGTTTAAAGGCGTCTGGCGGCGGAACGATTATGCGGGCCGGATGCCGTCCGGAGCTAAAGTTTACGATGATTATGCTCATAACGTGGAAAAAATCGCATCCAGCATTGCCACTGCCCGGCAACTCGTCAGCGGCAACGTTTATGCGGTTTTTCAGCCGCACGGGTTCGGTCCGCTGGGATTTATGCGCAAGGACCTGTTGCCGGCACTGGAAAAGGTTCTGACCGACAAGGATGTTTTTGTATTTCTGCCGCCGTACTACGCAGGCGGAACCAGTTCATTTGAACCTACCTCCGAGGAAGTCGTGAAAGAATACAAACGGAAGGGAACAAAACATTATTTGAGCTTCCCGAACCGTCTCCAGGCTGAGGAGTATCTTTCCGCCGCGGCCGCCCGGGATGATATCATATTAATTATGGGAGCTCGCGACAATTCCCTTTCGGATTGGGCGAAAGGCATGACCGGCAATCAGAATTGACCGTGTGTTTCCTGCAGTTTATGCTTCGACGCGAAACAGGTCATTGTCCGTTGGAAATGTCTTTGCTTTCCGCCGGAATCCCGCGGATTATCGATTTATACGGAGCGGCTTCCGGCCAGGCCAGAACTATCGGCAGATCTTTTTCATTGACTTCAATGCTTTCAAAATAATCCGCGGATACGCTGCCGGGGAATTTAGCTTCCAGGCTGCATCCGGCATGTTCGGCAATCAAAGTTTGCCAGAATGCATCCGGCGCTGCTTCAAGCAAGGTCTTTTCAAACTCTTCCGACGATTGTTTTGATGCGGATGTTTTCCTCAGGTTCAGTATAACCTGATAAGCCAGCGCACGGTTCCAATCCTTGCCGATTACGACATATTGCGCAAGATGATTCAAGTCGTCGAATCCAACCTTTACTTCCTGACCCTTGTCGGATTGCGCATAAATATCCGCCGGATTCTGTTTTTTGACCAGTTGACGGATTCCAGCCATGAAATCCACGCCGTTCCATGGCGTCGCCCATCCGATATTTTTGACAGACTGTTTAAGCCGGATTGTCACGTCGCCGAAACCGGGATTGGCTTCAGAAGCTCCCGCTGAAGCCAGGACGCAGTCAAAACCGCCGAGCAGCTTATCTTCCACGCCGGGTATGGCGGAGGCAGAAGAAGGTATTCCACGGCGTTGTGCTTCGCGCAGCGACAGCAATGCCTGATTTCTCAGTGTGCTGCGCAGCAGGTCCAGTCTGGTCCTGACTAAAATCGGAAGTTCCAGTTTCTGCATTTTAACGATCAGTTTTGTTTCTAACGGGCTGAACGGCCGCATAAAGAGTTCGTATTCCAGCATCAATGTGTCGGAAAGTATGTCCATGCATTCATTAATCTGTTCTTTGGTAAGACGCTGCTTTATCGGATAAACGCCCAGTATGGAACGCCTGGTCATGACGATTCTTTCCGCCGGAGTGTTTGCATCCTCTATTTCGGCGGCATCGGTAAATGATGTAAACAGCGGTTTATAGGCTGGCGGCATCGGGGCCGACGGTGTTATGGGAACAGGCGTTGACGGTTTGGGCGGCGGCGGTTTGATTGGCGGCGGAACCGGTAGCGGCGGCGGAGTTGTGCAGGATACTAAAATTGCTGCTGCCAGCAGCAAACTGCAGATACTTACCAGGTTTTTAAACATACGAGCCCCATATTATTTTAATTATACTATAAATATGATACTTCAGAGGAGGATTTTCAACCCGGATATAAACAAGACAGTTAAGGAATATTCGGAGATCATCAGTTAAAAAAGTGGTGGATCCGGCCGGGCTCGAACCAGCGATCCGGTGATTATTAATCACCTTTGCCGATGCTGCACTGCCTGGTCGCTACCGGTCTTGTGCTGCTTATGATCGGAGTCGCTGCGGTATTTTTACTGGCTATCTGCCCGTCTTTTATATCTTAGGAGTCGTTCAAAAATAACTGGTACTTTCTACTGGTGTCTCGGGGGCACTTTCGGCTTTGCCGGTTCGTTACAAAGCTACGGCTTTGCTCCTCTCCGGCAACCCCAAAATTTCTCCCCGATACCCTCAGTATAAAA
>CAIKZE010000352.1 GCA_903831825.1 uncultured Lentisphaeria bacterium
ATAAAGCCGTTTGGCTTTCTCATCCAAAAAAGGAGATAAAAGCTCATTTCGCATTGCAATTAACATTATATTTTTCATGATATCATATAATATATACCAGAAAGATCAAATAAACAAGTTATTTCGTAACAATTCCTTAGTCCGGTCTGTTTTATTGCCGGTGGCTTTCTCATAAACCGCCGCCGCGCCCCAGCCTCCCGCCTGTCCGAGATAGTTCGGAATGCCTTTGTAAGTAGCAATATCTTTATCAAAGGCTTTTTTTACCGCCCAACTGAGCAGTTCCGAACCGGCGCTGACCGCCGAATCCACCAGCAGCAGTCCGCCGATGGCAATCAACGGCGCAATATTCGGCTGCCCTTCCAATACCGCGCCGGAGGTTACATCCATATATTTTTTTACCGCCAGGGCGTGAATGACCCAGGCGGGAACAGTGCCGGTGCTGGCAGTGACCGCCTGATCCGGAGCGCCGCCCGCAGGCATCATTTTTTCGATTGCCGCCATTGCATCAGACAGGTCCACGGGGCGGCCGCTGTCCGGCGATACTATCCAGAAGTTGTCTTTCGCGTTAATCTTTTCGGAACCCAGTGATGCTTCAAATCCGCTGCAACGGTAATACAGGTTGTGCTGTTCCGGATCGGTGACCAGGACTATCCGGAATTTGCCGACCATCGCTTGTTTCTCATCCGGAACTTTGCAGATAAACAGATCGCTGACGGCGGTGGAGATCAGGCATTGTCCCAATTGGGGATTGTTGACTTTGGCGTAGCTGATTTTGAATACCGGTTTGGCCGGGTAAAACGGAGTGGTGTCCATGTTAAGGGAAACCCTGGTCCAGTCTGTTGAATTGTAATCGCGTTTACCGGCCATGCTCAACGCGGTATTGCCCACCAGTCCGAAGTTTTTCAAACAATCATATCCGCCGGTGAGTTTGCGGTTGTCCGGATCTGTCAGAACTACTATCGGCGGTGACTTTGATTCCGCGTCACCCTGCTTGTCACCCACGGAGATGCGGGTGTCGGTAAGAAACGTATAGGCATAACCGGTAGCGGTTTTCTGCCGGGTCAGCGTCATCATCCCGGCATTCTGCACCCGGAAGGTGGTCTTGCCGTTGTATTCGCAGGTTCCGGCTGCAACATAGGTGAAAATATCATTTCCGACTGCTGCCGCGGTGTTGACTGCCGGAAGCGTCAACATCAGGCAAATCACCGAAAAATAAAAAAAGGATATTTTAATGCCATGAAGCTGCCGCATAATTATACTCTCCGTTTAGTATTGTATGCAATAGCCGTTGATTTCTGCAAATTCTCTATAAAATAAGATTAAAGCCTGAATGCATAATTTGCAAGTGATTTGAATGCTAAAATGCCGGATTAAGCAAAAAAACGGACGGTTGCGATATCAGGCAATTTGATTCCGCCGGATTTTAATATATACTGTTATGCAGAACGATATATATAACAGGAGGATGACATGAAAACTGTAAAAGTACAAGCGCTTTCACTTGAAAAATTCAACCGGTACGGAGTATTTGCCAATATGCTCGACCCGGACACCGACAAACTTGGGGCCAGTCCGATAGAATTTTATCGTGACATGCTTCAGCTTGACGTGGGGCAGGCCCAGCCTTCATTCTCGGTTTGCAGAGTTGCAAAACGCAACCTTATAATTGATGTCTCCGAATATCACAATACCACTTGCGAAGGTCTCATGCCGCTGGATGAAACAGTCTATATATATGTTGCGTCCGCGAATGGCGGAGACAAGGTACCCGTAGAACAAATAGAGGTTTTCAAAGTGCCGCGGGGAACGTTTGTCGCGCTGCGCCGCGGGGTTTGGCACCATGCGCCGTTTACTGTCGGCAACAAGGCGGCCAATGTGCTGGTTGTGCTGCCGGAACGTACTTATATTGTTGATTGCATCGTACACGAGATTCCCGCCGGCGACCGGATAAAGATCATTGCCCGGTGACGATCATTGGAGCGAATGCCGCCATTTGCACGGAGGCAGGCCGAAGCGCGCTTTGAACAGGCGCGCAAAATATCTGGGGTCGGCATAACCGGCACAATAAGCGGCGTCTTTTACCGTTTCTCCCGACTCTATCAATTTAGTGGCCAGGCGCAGCCGTTGCAGTTCCAGATATGCCGACGGCGACATGCCGAGCTGCTGTTTGAATATTCTTGTCAAAACCGAGCGGTTCATTCCCAGCCGTTCCGCCAGCGCATTGACATTCAAGTACGGATCGGAATATTCCGCGTCGATCAGCGCCAGCGCCTGAGTGACGGCGGGGTTATTCTGAGGCAGTTTGAAATTGGGCGACATGGCGGCGCGGGTCAGCAGTTCATAAGCCAGGGCTTCCGCCTGATAGATGCTGTAAGGCAGAAGAATGCGCATCGCCTCCAATAACTGATGATGGAGTTCCTTCGGGCATTTGCCGGCGTGAAACGGCTCAAAGAACTTGATGCCAAGCAATTGCAGGGTCTGATTGGCCAGCGGACCGTCAAGCGTAAACCAGCGGAATTCCCCCTCGGATGGTTCCGCGGCCGGCCCCATTTCACTGTCGAACGGAAACGTCAGCAGTTCATCCGGCAGGGTTGTAAACAGTTCGCCGTTGACGGTATATTTTATCACTCCGGAAATGCCCCAGTAAACATTGATCCGGTCAACTGTTCCTGTTGCGTGCCGCCATTGCTTGTCCGTAACCATCCAGCCGGCGGAGCGCACATTAAGGGGCAGACGGGTTCCAGGTTCAGCCGCCGGGCGGGAATATCTTATAATTTTTATCATATCGGTCATATGCAACAAAAGTCCACTTAATATCACAATCTTTTCTATTGTGAATATAAAATATACATATTATACTAATAGTATGATATCTCAAAAATCCAAACACTGAAGGTGATGAAAATGTTGAAAAAATATCTGGAAGATCTGGAAAACCGGATTGATCCGGCGGTTGAAGACGAAGTTTTCGCGCAATGGCAACGGTTCTGGAACAGGTCTGTAACGGAGGATTTCTTCGCTCCCGTTCGTGCAAAATCACCTTCAAAACTGGAATGGCCGCAGATAAATATCAATGATGCGATTGAGGACAAGAGTTTTGAACTGATGCTGCTTAATCAGCTTTGCGGCGTGAATGATGTTTTATCCGGCGTCTACGGAACGGCGTTGGCGATTCGCGCCAACTATGGTTCGAATATTCTGCCGTCGCTGTTCGGCGTGGAAGTGGTAATGATGGAGCGTGAGATGAATACGCTGCCGGGTTCCCGTCCGCTGTCAGGCGGGCCGGAAAAGATTGAACGTCTGCTTGATAAAGGCATTCCGCATCATCGTTCCGGGCAAGGCGCGGCGGTGTTTGACTGCACTAAATTTTATATTGAAACGCTCAAGGATTACCCTAAACTGCAAAAATATTGCTGGATTTATCACCCGGATCTGCAAGGGCCGTTTGATATTTGCGAGGTGGTATGGGGCAGCGACATTTTTATCTCGCTGTATGACACGCCGGAGTTGATTCAGCGGTTCATGGAACTGATTACCGCCACCTATATTTCATTTATTGATGAATGGTTCAAACTGGTTCCGCCGCGGGATGATTTAAACTCCCATTACGGCTGGATACATCCCGGCAAAATCCGCATAAGTTTGGACTCATGCATGAATCTGTCCCCCGGTAATTACCTGGAATTTGTAAAGAAATATGATGCCGCATTATTAAACCGTTACGGCGGAATAGTGCATTCGTGCGGGAAAGTTGACCATTTTGTGCCGTTGTTGTCCGATATTAAAGGATATTACGGCTTCAATCTCTCACAGCCGTCATATAATAACATGGAATATATCTATCAAAACACTATTGACAAAAATATTCCGATACTATGCTTGGAGCGGAAGACTGTCGAACTGGCAGCAAGCCAGGGACGTAAATTACACGGCCTGGTGCAAACCGCGCTGTAATCACAAAAAAACCGGAGACGCTGAAAAGCGTCTCCGGGCCGGGTTATTATGAGTTTACGCGTATCTTCTTTGAGTCGCTCTTGGCTTTCGCATTCTTCGGCAGAACGACTTTCAAAATCCCATTTTTGAATGAGGCTTCTACTTTGTCCAGTTCAAGCCCGTTCGGAAGCGGGAACGTCCTCATAAAGGAACCGTAACGCCTTTCTGAAAGATGATATTGTTTCTTGTCTTCTTTGACTTCTTCTTTCTTTTCGCCTTTGACCGTCAAGACATTGCCGTTTACTGAAACGTCAAGGTCTTTTTCATTCACCCCGGCGAGTTCCGCCGTAATTTCGATGGACTTGCTGTTTTCAGCCACATCGAATTTCGGAGCAAGCATCACGTTTTTCATTTCCGGATTATGAAGCAAAGGCCATTCTTCTTCAAAGAAGTCTTCAAAAAGCCGGTTAATGTCACGATGCAATCCGGCAACCGGATGCGCACTGCTCTTTTTGATCACATTCTTCTTGCTGCTTGGAACCATATTGTTTGACATATCAACCACCTCCTTTAAAACTTATTGTTGCATTATTCTAACGCACTCCCTGCCTTGTTTGAAAAGCATAATATGTGCCAGAATATATTTACCCTGCCTAAAGCAGTCGTAAATATGCAGGAGGAATAGTTGATTTTGAATATAAATAAACGCGCGCAAATGGGTTAATTTGGCGCGCAAGAGCCGGCCTTTCTTTGACAAAATGTCACATTCTTATGTCTCTTCTCCTGAATTCGCGGGGCGTTTTCTGTATAAATAACCGTATTCGTTTTTTAACGGTCAAATAATTTGAATATCCAATATCCAACACTCAATTTCCAACCGGTGAAGGACTGAAATGAACTTGGACATTGGATATTTCCCGCTTCAGCGGGATCCCGCCTTGCGGGACGCGTTATTGGATATTCCTTCTCCGCGTTTTCCTTCATCAGTTGGATATTCCTTGTTGGTTATTGGATATTCGTCTTATAACGAGATACCTATGCCGCGCTGTTCAAACTAAAACATCCTGTTTGACGTGTCGGAGGATGGCCTGGTATGCCCAGTCGTCCCATTCCTCCTTGACGCCGATGCCTTTCAGGTCGCCGTAGTTTTTCAGGATAAGGCCGCCTTCAAAATACCTGAACATCTCATCAACGCCTTTTTCTATAATCTGGCGGTCGCCGGTGGGGAGTATTTTCTGGATGTCGATGGGCGACCACAGCGCCGCTTTGTATTTTTTCAGCAGTTGCGCCAGATCGGCCATATCGTAAACGGTCGGCTGATCGAACTGGAAACAGTCAACTCCGGCTTGCAGCAGCGGTTCCAGTATCTGGCGGTTCTGTCCGCAGGAGTGCATGAATACTTTCATGCCGCATTCATGGGCCAGTCCGAAAAGCCGGTGATATAAATCGCCGAAATATTCCTGCCACAATGCAGGCGAGAACAGCAGTCCGTTCTGGGTTCCCATATCTTCGCAAAAGAAAATGCCTTCGCTTCCGGCTTCGCCCGCCGCACGGATTATCAGTTCAAAAAGGCCTGCCACTTTTTCATGCAGTTGCTTGACTTCTTCCGGATAGAGCAGCATGTCCATCAGATATATTTCCATTTTTCGCATGTAGCGCGATGAGGCGAATACCCAGCCGGGCATTCCCGCCAGTTTGAATTTATCTTCACCGTTCGCGAATCCCTGGCGGAAACTGTTGACGGCTTCCTCAAAATCATATTGCGGTATCTGATAATTTTTCAATTGAGACCAGTCTTCGATGACCGGCTTGAAGATTTCCCCGGCGTTGCAGCCGTCGGTCATGCGCCTCCAGAGATTGCCCCAAATATCATCGTAATATTCATATTGTCCTTCAACCCATCTTTTTTGAACACAGCCTTGGGGAGCTCCGGGGTTGCCGTAGTTAATATCGTTAAGGCGGTTATTGTCGAAAGTGAGACCGGGCCGCGCCGGATTGCGATGTTCCAGGTTGGCATAAATTATTTCTTTTGAATTCATTATAAAATCTCCTTATTTGTTCTTTACTGTTTAATATAGTATATTAGTAAGTAATGATAAATGTTTTAAATTGACATAATTTTGTCAAATATTGATATAGGCGCACAGTATGCGCCCGTGAGCTTAGGAATTGAACGCAGTTCAAGGAGCAGCGAACGAAAGCCACCCGGCGCTTGAGGGAGGGTGTCCGCGCTTTCCGGCGCGAACATTACGGCCGTACAGGCCACGACTAATGCATAAAAAATCAGGAATAGGTATTTGATAAAAATATAAGAACTATAGGATGATAATGATTATGAATGCAGAATTCGAATATTTCAGGGCAGGGCAGGGGATGCCGGATTCGCAACTGCTGGGCGTCAGCGGGGCGGATGGATTTTTCTTTTTCCGGATTCAAACTTTTCACATGGCGGAGATCCACCGGTATGCTCCGCAGAGAACTCCGGGTTCTCATGCCCATAATGTGTTTCATATCGTATTTTATACTGCGGATAATGACCGGAACCGCATCGTGCTGAACGGCGCGGAAACGGAAACGCTGCCGGGAACGCTGGTGATGACTGCGCCCGGCGATTCGCATTCATTTCAGGCGCTGATGCCCGGGAAAACCGTATATCACGAATTGACGTTCAGTCTGGAAAATGCTTCAGACGTTTTCTGCGGCGACTGGAATCAGCTTATGACATATTATTCCGGGGTTGATGATGTGGCGATTCCGGCGGTAACTCTGCTGGACGAATCCGGAATGGCGGCGCTGGACAAGCATTTCCGGCATTTGGGCAATCTGCTGAAAGACTTGTCCGGAAGCATGCTGCCGGTATTTAATGACGTAATGAGCATGTTCGAGTTTTTATACAGTGGTGTTTTTATGAAGAAAGATTTAGCCCGGAAAGTCAATGCATTGGATAATGTAAAGATTTTTATAGAGAAGCATTTTAATGAGGATTTAAACCTGAAAGACCTGGGATATCGCTTTTTTATGTCGCCGGAACATCTCTGCCGTAAATTCAAAGATGCTTACGGGGTTTCACCGCTGAAATACGCGGTGGAATTAAAGATATCCACAGCCCAGAACATGTTGCTGCATTCGGAGCAGAGCATCAAAGAGATTTCCGACCGGCTGGGTTTTTCCGATGTCTATGCCTTCTCCAAATCGTTCAAGAAAAACACCGGTATTCCCCCTGGCCAATACCGCGACTCCGGCAATTAATAAGCTATTGGCAGCCATTCCCTCGCACTAAGCCACAAAGCCGCAGAGGAAATTCTTTTTACCTTTCTGTTTTTCACCAGTCACCAGGCACAATTCACCGGTTTCCCATGAAGAGAGGGGGCGACCGTCCCGGCGGATAAATCCTCCAAAATCCCGTTATTCAGAAGTGTCAGGCGAAAAACTTAAACATGAGACGGCTCAGTTTTTGCCGGGTGTGAGACTTCATCCGGTTAATCATCCAGGCTTCGGCGGTGCGTTTGGAGAGGATGCCCATCGTCGGGAATGAATGCTGCGTCATCAGAATGTCATGCATGCGGATATTGTTCTGGATGGCCAGCGTCCATTCGTTGATCATTTCACCGGAGTTTTCGCCGGCAATCACCACCCCGTAAATCCTGCCTTTGGCCGAGGCAAAGACCTTGATGAAGCCGGGCTTGGTTTCTTCCGCTATCGCGGCGCCGTAGTCGTCGTAATGTGCGACATAGGTTTCGTAAGGAGTTTGCTGATCGTTCAGCTCATGGGCGGACATGCCGACTGCCGATATCTGCGGTTCGGTGAAAATGGTGTGCGGAACCGCATATTTGCGGAAATCCTTTTTGAATGGGTGGGGCCGCGTGGCGTTGAGCAGCCCGATCATGCCCTGATGCATGGCGGAATGGGAATACAGATGTTGTCCGTTGCAGTCGCCGACCGCATAAATCCATGGAACCGAGGTTCTCAGGTATTTATCTGTGGCGATGCCGAACGGTCCGTATTTGATTCCGGCATTTTCCGGTTTCAGTCCGGCAATATCCATGGAACGTCCGGTTGCCGACAGAATTTTATCGACTTCGACACTCCAGCCGTTGTCAGTAGTGAGGACATACCCGTCATCTTTTGCTTGAACGTTCTTCAAACCGGTTCCGGTAAGCAGGGTGACTCCTTCCCGGCGCAACTGATCTTCCAGCAGGATTGCGGCTTCATGGTCGCATCTGGACAATAGATGCGGTGTGCGCTGGAACATGGTAATTTTACAGCCCAGGCGGCTGAATGCCTGAGCCAGTTCGCAGGCCATGGCGTCGCCGCCGATTATCGCCATGCTCCGGGGGATCGCGGGAAGAGTAAATATATCTTCATTGGTCAGCGGGGAACATTCCTTCAAACCGGGGATGGGGAGAACTGCCGGTTTGCTGCCGGTTGCGATAAATATTTTGGCGGCGGAAATTTTTCTTTCTCCAACCTGAATAGTATGTTTATCGACAAAGGCCGCCAGTCCCTGCTCCATGAGCATTTCCACGTTGCCGAACATTTTCAAGGTCTTTTTGTCTCTGATGAAATCAATGTCAGCTTGGAGTTTTTCAAACGGATTTTTTACCTGCGGCGGCTGGAGTTGTTCCAGATGCATTTTTGACAGCCTGGTGCAATCGTGCCTCAGTTTGGCGATTTTCAGCAAAGCTTTACTTGGGATGCTGCCGCAATTCATGCACTCGCCGCCCAGCTTGTTATTTTCGACGGCGCAGACTTTTAATCCCATTGCGGCGGCTGTCAGTGATACCGTCATGCCCGCGGGGCCAAGTCCGATGCAAATCAGATCATAATCGTATTTCATTCATTGCTCCGCATCTGATTAGCGATTTCATGCATTGGATTCTCCTGCTGTCTGACGGCTATTATTAATGTGACGAATCTACAGGGTGAAGCTGAAAATTATATCATTTTAATATGGATATTCAACCTGAACATGGTATTTTTTAAACTAAAATCTTTGATATTATACGTTTTCAGCATTATTTTAAACAGATGTTTCTGTGAATTTTTAGTTTACAATCAAAGATTTAAATTGGTTTTCGGAGGAAAACGGGATGTCATTGGTTGCGTATATAATCATTTTTGCTTTTGCGGCGGTAACTTTGCTTATTCTGCTGGTCAGCCTGGTGAATTATCTGATTTTTTCCAGAAAGAAGCAGTTTTATCAGACATTGATTGCTTTTGGCGTGACTGCCGCAATCATGCTTGGTTCCGGGATTATGGTCGGGGTCAAAACCTGTAATTTTGTTTTCAGCCAGCTATCCAAGACCAAAACTCAAGTGGAAAGCAAAGTTAAAGAACGGACCGAGCAGCGCCGGAAAAAAATCAGTTATCTTCTGTCGGGCGTACCGGATGCGGTCAGTTCCAAGATAAATGCTGATTTTTATGAATTCTGCGGCCAGAAAGACTGGTGGCGGATTCCGCTGGTTTATCCTTATCACATGATAATGGTTGATGATTTTTATCTGGGCAGCCTGGAAAAGTTTAAAGGCGGGGCGCTGAAGGAACTGCGTGATTCTTCAACCGCGGCGATTACTTTTATTACCAGAATTGCTTTTGACCGGAAAATGCTGTTGTTTCAGCGTAACGTGGAACTGAACAATTCCGAGAAGCAGGAATGGGGGATTTTTGAGTTCAAGACGGGACAATGCATTATTTTTCCGTCGGAAAATGCCATGTTCAAAGCAGCGCTGGATAAAGATTATGAAGGTGAATTAAAGCTGCATTCCCTGTTGTACCAATACCGCGATTTTTTCCGATGAGCAGAGACTTGAAGATTTTAAAATTATTTATGAGGTCAATTGACAAGTTAAACGCACATTTGTCATATTAAACGCACGTAACCTAGAGAAAGTCGTGCGTTTAATTTGACAAACAGATAAAAAAGGGTTGGATTTTTCTTCTCAAGAAATAAAAACGCATGTGCTTTGTGCTC
>CAIKZE010000353.1 GCA_903831825.1 uncultured Lentisphaeria bacterium
AAATATTATAAATATCTATACTTATAATATTTGAAACAAAAAAAACAAGCGCGAAGAATATATTTTTCTTGAAAAAAATCGCATGAGCAGGATTTTCAGGCTGAATCAGTGCGAAGAATTTTCTGATTCTTTGTTGCTGGGTAATTTTCAGCAAAAAATAATGAAAATAAATTTTAAAAATTAACGAAAGTCCAACAGCCATCGCGCGGCCAATGACTCAATGAACAATGGAATCGAGTATGCTGTATTCTGTACGCAGAATTTTAGCGCACCTCATGTAAAGATTCCCAACGCAGTGAATCATCCTTTTTTAAAATCGATTCAAATTTCTAACGAATCAAAATTACTCAATATAAACGGAACGCTTTTTCTCCAGTTTTGCGGTACTTCTTCACTGATCATCAGGCAATGCCGTTTCCGCCCCGCCGCCTCAATAACTCTAATCAAATTGCGCTTTAATTCTCCCGGCGGCATTTCATACCAGTTCAAATTGATATTCTGCCAGATAAATTTATCCTGCCAGGCCGCTCTGGCCTCGTGCGTTAACATATCGCCTTCCGGCGGTTCGGTGAAAGAATCTATTCCGTCAAAATCCAAAGCGGCAATATCCTGCGAAATTATTCTTGACTGTCCGTCATAGTGCACTTGCAGTCGCTTGCCGGCCTTACCTGTGATTTCAAGGATTTGCTTGTAGAGCGGAACTAAATGTTTCCTGTAATAAGTCGGCCCAATTGTTTCGATAGACAAATTTTCCCATAGTTTGATCTGGCTTGCAGGCGTCTTGACAGCCTGCCGGAATTCTTCCAGTTTGATCGCAGTCATTGATTCAAGCAGTTCGAATAATTCCGGCAATCCGGAAGCCAAATCCAGAGAAAACTGCTCCAGACCAACCCAGTCGATTTGCAACACCATTAACGGGGTGCGCCCGGGACCAAGGCCTTGTATCTGACCGACAGTGATTCCCCGGTCGCCGAGAGCAGCTTCCGATTTCAGAAACGGCTGGTCATCGGCGATTACCCGGACTCCTTCAAGCGCTCGCATCATAATCCGGTAATCTTCTGAGTTTTTGATGAAATGCTCCTGCTTCCATTCCCCCAGATACCACTCGTGCAATTCACCTCTGTCGGTAATCAGCCGGACATCGCGGCGAACCTGTCCTGCCTGTTCTGACTCCGTTTTGACAAGTTCAAAATTAGGATGTTCATGCCTGATCAGATTGGCATGATTAATCTGACCAAGCCCAAGCTTGAAAAGCATTTCCCAGTCCACTGCGGGCCGGTTTTTCACAAACCAGTCGTAAACCGCGTAGACAGGGCGGTCAAAATTTTCTCCTGACAGAGCGCACTCAAATCTTTTTCGTATATTCGTCATATATGCTTGATTCATGTCAGAACTCATTGAACACCTTTACACTCTGTTTATTTTTAATTGATTCCCAGCAGGCGGCGCAGGTGGCGATACATTTCGCGCCCTCGATTTCATTCACGGTAATCGGCTTGTTGTCGAATATAGACGCTTCCAGTTCCTGAACATACTTGAGCACCGACATCAGATGTCCAGAATAACTTTTGCCGTCAAAATCCTCCACGACATCGTCTTTGGCAAAGTGAATCTCCTGGCGCGGCGCATCGTGCCGTCCGCCTTCACGATATGCGGCATGATAGTTCACGATAGTTCCATGCGTACCGAAGATGCTGACACCTTCCATGGGCATAATGTCACTGATCGAGCCGCCCGGCTGTTCGTGGATTCCGCAGGCGGTCATCACTCTGGCAAGCACTCCGTTTTTGAATTTCATATTGATGATGAAATTCATCTCCTTATCCTGCGGATAACGCGGGTCAACAGGACTGGCGCAGCCGTAGGCGTGAACTTCGTCAACATCGCCGAAATACCAGCGCAAATGATCAATCGGGTGGCAGGCTCCGCCGTAAATAATGTCCTGCGGATGCTCATAGCGCCAGGCCCCGCGGTCAAACACCTTCCACATGTCGCCATGAACATAACTGGCCTCGGCCAGCATTGCAGTCCCGATTTTACCACTGTCGTAAAATTTCTTTACTTCCTGATGATGAGTTACGAAACGCCGGGTTTGACCAACAAGAAATTTACGTTTGTATTTGCGTACCAGACTGACAGTCTCCTTCGCCTCATCAAGACTGACAACCAGAGGCTTCGTGCAAATAACGTGTTTGCCGCTTTCAAGCGCCAGCCTGATCATGTCTATATGGAGATGGTCGGGCGAAAAAATCCCGATAATATCTATGTCGTCCTTTTTTATCAGATCGCGCCAGTCGGTTGTCGCATACGGCACGGAAAATTCAGCGCCGTATTGGTCAAGCCTATCTTTGCGAATATCGCAGATACCTCTGACCTCGGAGCGGAACTGCCCAAGGTGACGATTCACATGAAGCATATTGTTCCCCATCGACAATCCGATCACACCTATCCCAAGTCTGTCACTCATACAATTTCCTTGTTTTATATTTTAATTTCAGGTTTAGATAATTACACAATTCCAGCCCATGATTCCGGCATACCGGCTCAGTATTTTATAATCAGGGTTGTAGACCAGCGCCAGGTGATGAGTGCCGCCGTGACAACTGTATTCCGACAGCATATCTTCCAGCGGGATATCCGGTTCGAACCAGCCGCTAATGCCGGCAATTTTATTTTTGCGCGGCGTGCGGACATCACCGAAACATACGATCATAGTAAATGATTCCTGCGGACCTGGCGCCAGATTGACCAGCGCGGCCGGACCGGATTTCATACACCCATGGGCCAGCGCCGGACTGTCAGCCTTGAAAAACGGAAATGATTTCTCCAATAATTCCGGCTTGCCGTTGATAACATCGACATTCAACTCGCCCATGTGCGACAGAAAAACTTTGTTGCCTTTCCAGTCAGGACAGAACATCTCGGAGAAGGTTGTTTCCGGAAAAACTTTCGCCAGCGATGCGACAAATGCGGCGGTCAGCACATCGCCTTCTCCGGCATAGCCGATACCGCGCGACATAGCCATTGATGCTTCCAGAAACGGCACCGTGCCAAGTCCGCATTTGCTGTCAATATCGAGAAAGTTGAACGTAAATGCCGTGAGTCTTTCTTTTGCTATCCATTTTCTGGCGGTCAATGATGTCGCGGCGGTCCGGGCAAGGCATTCTTCCGAAGCTTTACCGATTTTAAACAGCTTACTGTACAGTTTCAACTCTTCCGCAATTTCAGCGGGAGCAGGCTGTAGAGCATTGAATTTTGCCGGAGTTGCCTGAATCACCTCCATGCCGATAAGTTTTTTCAAATCGGCGAACGGAATCGCGAAGTCACCCATGCCTGAAAATGGCCGACCTATGATGCCGACTCTGGCGGTTTTCATGGCGGCGGCAGCAATGCAGGCTTTAATATCGGCTGCGACTCTTGTCAGCACATCCGACTGCTGCCAGTGTCCGGTTTCGAGCATAAAATGTTTACCATTACGTAACAGCATGTTACAAAGATCCTGTACGCCGTGAATCCCGTGATTGTACATGATCCTGTCTGCACCGGTATTAAACCCGAAATCGAAGTCCGGCGTGGTGTCCAGTAGAATCAGCGGCAGTGGGGTTGCAGCCAGCACCTCGGCGGATTCCAGTGACGGCGAGTATGCCAGATGCAATGTCACTATCGCATCAACACGTTTTTTCTCAAAGGCTTTCACTGCCTTCGAGAATTCAGACTTAACACAGCAAACCTGAGCGGTTATTATTTCAACATTCAACTTTTCCAGCTCATCCCGGATCGTTCCGGCAAAAGCCTCCGCCGCCTGACGAATTTCAGGCACAACCTGATCATAAAGTTCAAGATAAAAAGGCAGCAGTCCGACTACAGGTTTGCTCATGATTATTCCTTAAGTATATTTTAAATTTATCGCTATTTGTGAAAATAAGCGGAACGCATTTCCCAAAAATATGTTCTCAACTTCCGTGCCGGAAAGCCCGGCCCGGCCTGCGGCAAGCTTAATCGCGCGGAGCTGCTCATAATAAAACGAGGTGAACTCGACCGCATGCCCGGCATCGTAAATCGCGCTGCCGATCTGGTAATCTTCACCCATCAGATAAGCGTACTGGTTATTGATTTCCACCGATTTGCCGCGCAGCAGCGCAATCGGAGTGTCCGAGCCGAACAGGATGCGTTCCCTCGGAAATTTATTGAAAGCATATTCCAGCACGCCTTCATGATTGACCATCGCAGTATCAATATAGGCATTGGAACATCCGGCAATGCCGTCAAGACAGCCAATGACGTTTTGCAGATAATAGGCGCGTCCGATATGCGCGAAAATGATTTTGACGTTCGGATACCGGCGGCAGAGTTCAATCATCTGCTGCTGGTTGACCGGATCGGCCAGTCTGCCCGGACGCGGAATATGCAATGTCACCGCCAGTCCGTTGGCGTCCGCATATTCCATCTGTTCATCCGGCAGCATGTCAAAAATTGTAATTTCATCTTTCTTCTTCCAGTCAACGAAATTGAGATAAGGTTTATAGCCGATAAGCCGGTTGGCACTGATCCGGTTTTGCACGGAAGCGATGCTGTCATGCGGCGACACCAGGGCCATGCCAAAATATCTTTTGTTGTCCGACACCCTGCCGGTGTATTGCGCACCTGCGTCAAGGTTGAATTCCAGTAACGGATGACCGAAACTGTTAAGGTAGAAATCCTGGTCATGCAGTATTGCGCGGATATATTCCAGGCACTGTTCCAGCGTAAATTGACTGCCGAACTTCCGGCAGCAGTCTTTCTGCGGAAATTCGTATCCCTGCGGCAGGCAGGAGCCGTCAAATAAATGCACATGAGCGTCAAAGATTTTTCCCGGCAGAAAATCTTTAAGTTCTGTTTCGTAAACAGCCTGATCGGATTGTTTATAATCAACAGCCATAATACTCTCCCGCAGTTTTATAAGCATCATATTCATCGCGATATATTCCGGTGCCGATACCGGCCAGCAGAGCAGCGCCCCTGGCACCTGCATGACGTGAGCCGGTGATAAGTTCAAGGCCGGTGATTTCTGCGACAATCTGCGGCCATATCTGACTATGGGACGGGCCGCCGGTCATCACGGCTTTTTTGAAGTTTATGCCACGCTTTTTCAAGTAATTCAGTTTGTCATTGAGCAGTTCAGCCGCGCCTTCCATTACCGCCCGGCTGATATTCCGGCGTTCCGCTTCAATCCGGCGCGGCGGTTCGCGCAGGTCGATTTTCAAACCATCCGCGCCCGGCCTGGCCTCCGCCGCTAATTCATTGAATATCCGGTATTTATCGGGTTCGCCCGGCGCGATATAGTTGTCAATATAGGCGTCAATAGTACGCCCAATATATGGGATTGAGAAAACAGCTCCCCACGGGCCGCCACGGTTGGACAGGAAAGGATCACAGAGTAATTCCAGATCAATTATTCTCTGCCGATCAGTTTCCGGGAAAAATCCTACCCATGAAGTGCCGCAGGACAGCAGCAATTGTCCTGGTTCCAGCACTCCGGTGGCGCGGGCCGCCGCCGGATGGTCAAAACAACCGGTGATTACTTGTGTGCTGACTGAAAGACCGGTGTCCTGTGCTGCTTGCGATGTCAAATTCCCGGCAAGTGCGCCGGAGCCTGTCAGTCGTGAAAGTTTTTCCGCTGGAATGTCCAGCATTTGTAAAAATGGTTGATGCCAGCAGTGTCCGCACTGGTCTTGCAGGTGAAATGTAGTTGCGGTGGAGTAATCCATTACCCATTTTCCAGCCAGCCGGAACAGCAGCCAGTCGGTATTCATGCAATAGTGTCCGGCATTTTTATATAAATCCGGCGTATTTTCCCGCAACCATGCCAGATGCGCCAATGGGAAAATATCCACGCACGGCCATCCAGTCACCTGTCTGACGGCAACAGGAGATAACTGCTTCAATACTGCCGTTTTTGTTTGTTCCTCCCGGCAATCCAGCCAGCTGATAATATTGGTCAACGGCTGCCCGGCGGCATCGGCCAGCAGTGTGTTACCGGAGGCGGCGGCCATTGCCAGCGCAGTCACCGGAGTTGGAGCGGCGGCGGCAAGTCTGTGGATCACTCCGCAGACATCCTGATAATGCAGTTCCGGAGAAATCTCGCACCAGTCAGGTTGATGATGGATAAATGTAGTAGTTTTCTCAGCTTCGGCAAGAACCGCCCCACCCTGGTCCGTCAATACCCCTTTGATAGCGCTGGTGCCAAGGTCCAGTCCAATCAGAAAATTTTTTGTCGTTGCTGTTGACATATAATACAATAACTCCCCCGCCTTATAAATTAAAGCGCTGCAACCTGATGTTTCTTATGTGATTCCAACGCGGCGGTGAATAACCGGTGACTCAACGCCGCCTCCGCCGGAGTGACGCAGGCTGCGAATTTCGACAGAGGATTGCCATTGTGCAGTTCGTGGATGAATGCCGCCCACATCTGTAAAATCGCGTCGGAAAAGCCAAATTCAAAAATCCCGCCGGTAATGGATTTGAATGCGGTCTCGTGTCCCATGTCAATCTGCTGCCAGGCTTGCGATCCGCTGGTGTAATCCAGTATTTCCAGCAACTTTGGATTTTTCGTTGAAAACCTGGCGCTTTTATTCATACCGAGGATTTCAATATACCATGTGTCCTTCTGTCCGGGCGCGATCCGCTGGGTTTTGATAGTAAGCGGGAAATTCAGCCCGTCATTACCGGAGGCTTCGCAGAACAAAGTTGCATTGTCCCAGGTGTCGCAAGGAACCATGCTGCCTTTGCCGTCGGGACGTTCCGGCACCAGATCAGAAAGCAGTGCCCGGACATTGGCGATATTCCAGCCGGCCCGGAACGGCATATTGCACGCGTGCATGCCCAAATCTCCCATACAGCCATATTCGCCGTTGGTTGCACGGCGGCGTTTCCAGTTAACCGGTTTGGACGTATCCATATCGCTGGAATGCAGAAAACCGCTGTTGACTTCAATAATCTTTCCAAATTCATTGTTTTCCAGCATTCTGCCGATAACCTGCACTGCCGGAAAAAACGGAAACTCGGATGAACACCGCACGAACACTTCAGGATGCAACAAAATGCACTCATTGATTGCGTCATTGGCCTTCTTATCAATTCCGAATGGCTTCTCTCCCATCAGGTGTTTGCCGGAACCGATGATATCACAATATAACTGTTCGTGCAGATTATGCGGCACCGCGCAGTAAACCGCTTCCACGTCAGGATTGGCCAGCAACGCGGCATAATCAGTAGTTGCCTGGACAATGGATGGAAAATTGTCCTGATACCATGAAAAAGACGCGTCATTCACATCGCAAATCGCCACGATTTCCGGACGCATTGTGAAGTCCGGGAGATGACACCACCGTGCGGTCGCGCTGGCGAATTCACGGCCCATCAGTCCCAGACCGATAATTCCGAATTTGATCTTTCTGCAACTCATTTTTCAGTTTCCATCTGTAATATCGCCAGTGTTTCATCCATTTTGCCGATGACGAAATCCACGGCTTTTCGCGATGCGATCAACGGCAGTTTCGTCAGCGCCGAAGGCGGACAGTCGGCTTTATAGGTCTGCGCGCTGATGTCGATGCAGCACTCCTTATTAAGACGATTGGTAAATTTCATTACACTTTCTGCCGACTTGAAATATAACGTAGTCATGTGCGCCTCACCTTCGACTTTATCAATCATACTGGAATACTTTGTCGCAAGCTCTTTCGCCGCTGTATGATAGTATTTGCCGGTAGTCCGGGTATGTTCCCGGTTGGCTTCAGCAAACTCGATAGTGATCAAATAGGCCAGCGAAGCCAGTTCCTCCTGTCCATTCGTCACCAGTGCGCCGAACTGATTGAGGCTGTCCATAGCCGCAGTAGTCAGAATCTTTGATGCCGGATACTGACCGCCGGGAAAACCTTTCCCGACAGAAACAAAATCCGGATGACAGCCATATTCCTTGAATAAGAACAATTCAGGCGACCACATGCAGGACTGGATTTCGTCAACTATAACCGGAATGTCCCGCTGCGAACAGATTGCATGTGTCTTTCTGACAAAATCATCCGTAAGCCTGATCCCGCCGTAATTCATCAGTATCAGCTCGTGAAAGAATCCGGCGATTTTATATTCACCAGAGTCATATTTGCCGACTATTTCCGCGAAATGCTCCGCATCATTGATTCTGACCGGCTCCACCCTGAAAATATCTGCTTTCTCCAGCGTATCTGCAAAATCCGGCCACATGCCACGCAAAACTTGCGTCAACACCGTCGTTCCGTGATAATTAGCTTCTTTGCCGCCATTGTTGTCTGCCATAACCAGAAAGACCGGAATTCTTCCGGCATATTGAGGTTCCGAGTACGTCCTGTCCAGACGGTAAAACCTGGCCAGCATCATTTTTAAAGCGGCTTCAACAGCCAGACTGCCGGTTTCCAGATTAATTACCCGGTTCAAGACGTGCGGTTCCGACGACTTCAAAATTTTTTCCAGTCCATTCCGGTCATCCTGCCGCAAACCGTTGGCTACCCTTATCAGTTCCTGTTCCAGCAACCTGGAAATGTAACCGCGCGTATTGTTGTGAGTAACATTTGAAATCCCGATCTTTGCGGCATTTGCCAGCAGCCGGTATCCAGGAAAAGAATGGCCCAGCGATGCATGATAATGTTCGCTTTTCCCAATAAAATAAGCCCGCCCGTCCTCGCCAATGCGGATTACGCCAGTGCCGCCAATGGGAGCCATTTCATTGTGCTGGGCTTGCGCAAAAGATGCAGTCGGCGCGCCGGCCATGCTAATGCCAATCCCGGAGCAAATCTTTTTGCCGACATATTTCAGCAGTTCATCCTGACGCTGCTGAAATTCCAATGGATAAAAGTCAACCTTTTCTTCCGCTACAGCTTTCAATTCGGCGATGCTGCGTCCGGACAGAAAAGCTCCGGCCTCGCATACTGCTGTAATATAATCTTCACCCAGTAAATCTTGTAATGACCGTGATATGTTCTGCAGCATATCAATACACCTTCCATGCAATAGTTGTTTCGCTATAGTGATTATAATTCCTCTTTTTGATTATTGCAAGCGTTGGATGATTGATTTAATCAATAATAATTGAAAATCCATTTTCCTGCGTTAAAGTAAGTTGAGCAAAATTAAATCAGGAGAGCATAACTTGAAAAAAGACGCAAAACGGCGAATTCGTCTGCTGGAGATGTTGTCAGAAAAGAAGCGGCTGGATATCAGAACTGTGGTGGAAGCGCTGTCCATCTCTGAAGCTACAGCCAGAAGGCTTTTTGCCGACCTTGAACAAAGCGGCAAGCTTATCCGCACTCACGGCGGAATCCAGGCGGCCCCGGAAACCGCTCCTGATTACTCATTTCGGCTTTCCTCCGTGCGACATACTCCTGAAAAAAACGCGATCGGCGCGGCGGCAGCCATGCACGTTAATTCCGACGACCGGATTTATCTGGACTCCGGCACTACCGTATTGAAAATGGCGGATGCGCTGGCCAGCCGTATCCGGCACGGCGAAATCAGCGGAATTTCCATTGTCACCAATTCGCTCTCCTGTATGGATAATCTTTCAGAGCTTACCGAAGTCATTATTACAGGCGGCATTATCCGTCCGTCCAGACGCGATGCCTGTGGACCGCTTGCTGAGAAAAACCTTGCACTATATCACTTTGATAAAGCGTTCCTTGGCGCGGATGCGATCTCGCCGAACGGCGATCTGCTCACGACGGACGACCGTACTGCGATTATGAATGAAATGGTTATCCGTAATTCCGGCACAGTATTCATCCTGGCCGATTCCAGCAAGTTTGACGGCAAGGCGTTTGTTACTTACGCCAATTTGAAAAACTTCAAAGCAATAGTGGTTTCCGATGAAAATATGAGTAAAAAGAATCGCAATGAACTTCGTGCCATGAATGTCAAGACCGAAGTTGTAGTCGTCAAAAACTAAACAGATTAGCCGTATGGTCAAAAAACTCATCGATAACGCCGGTTAACGTTTAGCAGCGGACTGGAGGCGTAACTCATCTAACCGGCAACGATTCGCCTGGAGGATGCCTTGGTGTATCTATCCCCTTGAGGGTTCGCCCTGGATTTAGAGGTTAACCGCTTCCTGTACATCCTCCTCTGTTCTTGTTGCCAACCGTCTTCCAAAATAAGAGCAAAACAAAATCATTTCGCTTTCGGACGAATATTGTGACATAGTTCGACGGCCTGCATTGAGCTTTCCGGCAGACAACGTTGCGGCGCATGACACTTTCCTGTTTTTACGATTGTAACTGGGGGACACGGCTGACCAACTGCGGAACAGTGAAAATCATGAAACCTGATTTGAATATTGCCGATGACTTGCCTGTATTTCAAGAAATCTCAGACCTACATTATAGTAATGATAGAATGCATTTTTTCTTATGACAGCAGACAAATGTGCAATTAATCACATCCCAATAGCATTACCCTGAACGCTCAAAATGAAGTGCTCCTGACGCAAATACACCCAGTCTCTCCGGCAATAAAACAAGACAAAATGACTTCAACATAATTCCTCAGAAATAATCATTCCGGCCTAATCGCCGATCATATATCAAGCTCCTGGAAGCGCACAATGCGCTTCCAGGAGCTTTTTCATTTCACCCAATCCCAACATAAACAAGGAGGCGAATATGAGTCCAGCAGCAGCACTTATCCTCGAAATGCAAATCTACCCGATCATCCGGAACACCATCCCCAGGAAAGCCAAACCAATGGGCTCCGAAGACTATCAGGAACTAGTCCAGGACACTACAGCCACGGCGGCGGCGATGATTGATGCAATGGAAAAATCCGGCAAGAAGCCGATACCCAGCAGCATCGCGTACTACAGCATCCAGCGGACCAAATCCGGTCGGCGCTCCTATGGCGACAGCCGAACCGATGTGATGAACCCCGGCTACCTGATGGATAATGAAGGTTCCGTCTGTTCGATGCAGGCTCCTGTCGGCGGCGAGGATGAAGATTTTACCGTCGGTGATATGATCGCCGCCAGAACTGAAGATATTTCCGCTAAAGTTCTCCGTCAGATTGACTGGGCTGCCTTCGTGAAAACCCTTGACGCAAGGAAGCGCAAGATAGTGGAAAAGCTGATGCTCGGGTTCACCACCGGCGACATCGCCAGACTGTTGAAAGTCTCTTCCGCCAGGATAGTCCAGCTCAAGCGGGAGATCGGCGAAGCCATCCGGAAGTTCATGGGCGATTCCATCCTCGTAGATTCCATCAGCGAATCCGTCTGGCAGCGCGACATCCGATGCCTCCGCGAACGCGGCGAATGGAAGCATACGAAACTGGACCGGATGGACGATCCGGAACAAGTGAACATCGCAGAGGCCATGTTCGGCTAATAACGATAACAAGGAAACGGAGCGGGGAGTCAGTAAAAAACACTGACACCTCTCTGCCTCGCTCCAATCCTTACTTTAATTGGAGGTGAAAAAAATGGATGAGATCTTATGCCCGAAGTGCGGCAGCAGTGAAAAATTGTTCCTGATATCTACTATCCAGAAAATCGGTACTGCTGTTGGCGGCGGCGTGGGCAGTATTGCTGGCTATTTGGGAAGAGGCTCCGGAATCTGCACCGGTGCGATCATTGGAGCCAGGATCGGATCCATAGTTCCAGGTGTCGGTACAGTCGCAGGAATCGCCGTCGGCGGTTTGGCTGGTGCATTAGCAGGCTTCTTTACTGGAGCAGCGATTGGAAACTATGTCGGCAAATACATTGATAAAAATGTGATTTGTAAGTACAAATGCAATAACTGCGGAATAACTTTTAACCTATAGGAATAACCCACGTAAAGGAGGTAATCTAAATGAAAATATTGGTAGGAATTGGTTTGACGGTAACCTATATCTCGATGGCTATCGGCCATTTTATAATCATCAGAGGTATCGTCTCCGCTTACAGAGGCGAGAAGTCATAAACGTATCTTAAAATGGAGTGAAAATCATGCTTAAATTGATTATCGGCAGGCGTAAACTGCCTTTTCCACTTGTCCTTTTCTACTGGAGGAAAGACGAAACCGGGTATTACTCCGTTAAGTGTAAAAAATGCGGCTGGCAGAAAACATACCATGTATTCAGCGGAACGACATGGAATGCACCGTGCGTAACTCCTGCTGACAATATAATTAAAACCAGAAAGGAACTGCCTGCTACCTGTCCTGAATGCGGTGGCAAAGTCAAAAAAGTAAAACTGCCTAACTTCTACAAGGAATAGTAATTTTTAGCGTAGCGGCTTATAAATAACCGGCCACGACATAAGATGGCAAGCCTGAAAGTGTAAAATATAAACATAACTTAACTTTGGAGGGTTATATGAATAAGTTTTTCTTAACAATGGTAATCCTTGCGCTTGCCGGCGCATGCTTTGC
>CAIKZE010000354.1 GCA_903831825.1 uncultured Lentisphaeria bacterium
ACAATAAAGCCGTTTGGCTTTCTCATCCAAAAAAGGAGATAAAAGCTCATTTCGCATTGCAATTAACATTATATTTTTCATGATATCATATAATATATACCAGAAAGATCAAATAAACAAGTTATTTCGTAACAATTCCTTAAGAAGTTTATGGCTCTCGTTCCATTCCACCCGGGTGCGGAAATCAATTCTGCGGCTCTGTGCATACATTACAATTTCCTGGACCAGCGAAGATTTATTAATCTGCCTTTCAACTCTTATTATCGCAAAAAGCGGTCCGGAGGCTACAAGTGTCAACCTGGCTTTTCTGCTTAAATCTACCGGCTGCATGATGTAGATGCTGTCAATGTCCCACGCGTCGTATGCTCCTGGAACGTCCTTGTAGAGTTTAAAGTTGTTACATGCCCCGTCAGCAAGTTCGCAACCGTTTTCCTTGTCAAAAATAGACGTGATTTCACCGGACTCGTTCAGCGTCAGTTTCATAAACTGGTTTTCAAGCATGTTTGCCGTAGCGTTCAGGCTGCCGCGGCATTTTACCGGAGCGGAATTTTTGATCGTGGTCCAGCCCGCGGCGGGAATGTTTTTGACGGCGGCATATTTTTTCCCGGCAAATTCCTGAACCGGAAGTATCTCGCCGGAAACAAGCTTGACAGCTTCAAAATTCTGCGGTACCTCTATCACGGCGTCACGCTTCCAGGAAAGAGAATTGAATACCGTAACTGTGTCGCGGGTATGTTTAACAAAAGTATTTCTCGCTTCGGACGCAATCTCTTTTGCCTTTTTTATAACATTGGAATAAGCCGATTCGGCCTCCTCATATACTCGTTGAATTGAGGATCCCGGAATAATGTCATGAAATTGATTCAGCAACACATCTTTCCAAAGGGAATCAAGCTCGTCCAGCGGATATTTGAATTTTGCAGACACCGAGGCAGCCGCTCCCCACATTTCCGCTTCACGCAGCGCAATTTCGCTGAACCGGTTGCCCTTTTTGGTTTTTGCCTGAGCAGTGTAAGTTCCGCGATGCCCCTGAAAATAAAGTTCGCCGACCCAAACTGGAAGTTTCTCTTTGGGCAGCGCTTCGAAATACGAATTAGGCTCATTGATTTCACAGCGCGGCATTCCCTCAAAATTTCTTTCGCGGCGCAGAAATTCAAGATGATCGCGAGTCGGTCCGCCCCCGCCATCGCCATAGCCGAACGGAAAAAGCCGGCTGTTATGCACCGAATCTTTTTGAACCCGCTCTTCCCATCTTTGTATAACTGCCTGGGGCGTAGTCTGCGAGTTGTAGTCATTATGCAGATACGAAAGGATTTTAGTTCCGTCAATCCCCTCCCACCAGAAAATATTATAGGGGAACGGGTCGCCGCCATTATATGTCCAGAAAATTTTCTGAGTCGAAAAATATTTGATCCCGCACTCTTTCATGATTTGCGGCAAAGCGCCGCTGTATCCGAAAACATCCGGCAGCCACAGCAACTCGTTTTCAACGCCGAATTCCTCTTTGAAAAAACGCTTCCCGTGAATTAGCTGGCGAATAAGGCTTTCACCCCCGGAGATATTCGTATCGGCTTCAACCCACATGCCGCCTTCGGCGATCCACTGTCCGCTTTGGATGGCTTTTTTAATTCGTTCATAAAGAGCAGGATAACGGTGCTTGACCATATTGTAGACATGCGGCTGGCTTTGAAGATATTTGTATTCGGGATATTCCGCCATCAAAGCAAGCTGGGATGAAAAAGTCCGGCAGCATTTACGTTCAGTCTCCTGCAGCGGCCACAGCCAGGCCACATCGATATGAGAATGACCGAAACATGTCATCAATGCTGAGGTGGAACCATTTTTGCAGGCAAGGACTTTTTGTAACAGTTTGCGTCCCGACTTGACTGATTTGAGCAACTCATTCCAAGGCAGTTCAAGATCAACAATCAGCGTCAGTTCCTTCAATGCGTCATCCACCTCGGCAACGCGCAAAGATTCGCTGTCTCTCGCATGTTCGCGAAACAGCATGAGCGTTTCCATATCAACCCAAAGCTGATATATTTCCTCGTTCCAAACGCCAAAAGTGCTTTTCTTGACTTCTACTTGTGCCGCCGGAGGCTCCGGAACGCTTGCCTCCCCGCAAGGCACCGGGCCGCAGGTGAGAATTCTGGGGCCGTGTCCGGCATAAGATTCCACTAGAATATCATATTTTTCGCCGCCCCTGGCCTTGTGCGAAAGGGTTATCTCCTTGTGCCCGATGTCGTTGGCTCCATAATTGACGCCATTAATCGAAATCGCGGCCTCGCCGCCAACGGCAATCCGCATTGCAATGCGCTTTCCCGCAAGTGATGCCGGGATTGTCAACGAGCTTTTAAACCATCCATACTCCCATTTAGCTCCCCAGGCGGTTCCCGTTGGCATCTTCTTGAATTTTCGCTTTATCGCCTCGCTGGAGTCCAACTGCTCTTTGGTTGCAAAACCGCTGAACTCAAGCTCCCCGGCCGGAGTATAAAACAAACTTGGCAAAGTATTACGCCAATGGTTTATCCGCCTGCGCCATTCTAAGTTTATCATGATAGAAACAACTCCCTTCAATCATTAACACGGGTATACTTTTGATCCCGTGCCTATTTGTAACTCTGCCGCAAATGTTTGATAACCAGCATTTCCGGCGACGCCGCTTTTTTCTGTCCTTTGGCCGGCGTGAAAACAACCGTCCGGGGTTCTCCCGGAACCAGCGTGAAACTGTTGTCGCTGAAAATTCCGTCCAGGTCTTTCATCTCCAAAGTCAGGAAAAACACCGGTTTATCAGCGGCAAGGGTGATTTCCATACCGTTATCGCGTTTCCCGGTTTTGACGCTAACCTTCGCCGGCGAGAGTTCACAACATTTATATTGAGTAAAGAAATGCTCGTTGCGCTGACTGTATTTCCGTCCGCCGCACTGCGCTTCCAGGCGCATATACATGAATCCGGATTCGGGCGAGGCAATCAGTTTGCCGACCGGATAAACCGCGACTTTAGCGGCGCTGCCGACCTTGACTTTTGATTTCAGTTCGACCTTTTTCAGCACGCTGCCGGCAAAATCCGTCACGGACAACGTTATCGCACATTCAGCATCAGCCGTGAGGTCATTCGTCACCCAAACTTCCACTTCGCCGTTTTTGTTCTGGAATGAAGATATTATGATCGGGGCGAAAAAGCGTTTTGCGTGATAATGCAGTTGCTTCCACCGTCCGGAATAGTCAATGCTCGACCAGGACGCGACCGGCCAGTTGTCGTTAAGCTGCCAGTAAACCGTCCCCATGCACACCGGGCGCAGATGCCGCCAGTATTCCACCGCGGTCTTGATTGCCAGCGCCTGCTGCGCCTGACTTAGATAGACGAAATTCTCGAACCCGTCCGGGATGCGGAAATAAGTCGCGAACATATTGATGATCTTGGAATTGCCCGCCGGATTGCGCTGATGATGCTCCATTACCGGCGATGTCACATTGAAATCGCCTTCATCCGCAAACTGCCGGATTGTCTTCATTTCCGGAAATGACTGGTAGCCGAATTCCGAGCAGAAACGCGGAACTACATCAAAGTATGCCTCGAACGGTTTGCCGGAATGCCACACCTGCCAGTAATGCATATCGCCCTGCTTGTCATCGTGCCAGCCGTCGCCATAGCTTTCCGGGCCGTTACACGGCGAACTCGGCCAGAAAACACGTTCCGGATCGGCAGCTTTTACGGCTTTCCCGAGTTCCCAGTTGAGCCTGGCATAATTCAACAGATACTTTTCGCGGTTTTCCTTGCCGTACCAACCCACCGCGCCGGCTACTTCATTATCGCCGCACCAGATCACAATCGAAGCATGGCTGCGAAGCCGTTTGACCTGATATTCCGCCTCTTCCCGGACATTCGCGATAAAGTTCTCCGTTGAAGGGTATAACGCACATGAGAACATCATATCGTGCCAGAGCATAATGCCAAACCGATCGCAGATATTATAAAAACCGTCATTTTCATATTCGCCGCCGCCCCACACCCGGATCATGTTCATATTCGCGGCAACCGCGTCCCGCAGCAGCCGTTCAAAAACTTCAGGAGTCTGGCGCTGCGGGAAAGCATCAGCCGGAATCCAGTTGGCGCCTTTGCAGAAAACATCCACCTCATTGACGCGAAATGTCATACTGACGCCGATTTTGTCTTTTTTATTAATCAGCTCAACTTTTCTCAGCCCGATTTCCTTTTCAACACATTCGTCGGCAGTCGCCGCGGAAAGCTTATACAAATACTGTTCCCCATATCCGGACGGCCACCATAAACGGGGCGTCTTGACGTCAAAAACCGTGCGGACAATATTCAGCCCGGATTTCAAGGAAACGGGAACTTCCTGCGTCATTCCGCCGAAATCAATCTTCAAAACTGTTTTGCCGGCAACTGCGGCAAAAAGCTCGGTTATCACTGTAACTCCGCATTTGGCTTTCTGATGCGACTGCTCGGTATAAACATGTTCAATGCGGCAATTTTCAACGCTCTGTAAATAGAGATCGCCGTAAACCCCGGAAGGAATCATGCAGATACCCCAATCCCATCCGGCATGACACTGTGTTTTGCGGATCAAATTCATGTGCGGAACCTGATTATTGCCGGTCCACGGTACCGGAAACGGCTGCTTTTCGGCTTCCGCCGCCGCCCTTTTAACCGGACTGCGGAATACTATCTGAATGGTGTTTTTGCCTGGTTTCAACAACTTCTTCACTTCAAACCGGTAGCGCCGGAACATGTTTTCGGTTGCCCCGGCCTTTTTCCCGTTGATGGAGATTTCCGCAAAGGTATCCAGACAATCGGCGTTCAGAAACACCGATTTTCCCGCAAGCAGTTCCGGGGTAGCCTGAAAGTCCCGCTGATAGGACCAGTCACAGTCCCGTACCCACTGAACATCTTTTTCGTTCATTTTAATATATGGATCGGCTATTTTTCCCGCCGCCAGCAATGCACTGTAATTATCGCCGGGAACATCCGCCTTAATTTTCAGTTTCCGGCTGACACATTCCAGAGTCCATTTTCCTGAAAGATCTACGCTGCTCATATTATTGCCTTTAAAACTATTGATTTTTAATTGATGATACAATAATACTTGTTTTTTAATTGCATTTCTACTACAATCTTTATAAAAAAGATACTATATTGATATATACAATAAAAATTAAAGATAAAATATGCTTAAACTGATAAAGAGTAACGTAAATCTTTCGGACGCCAATCCGATAACCCTGCAGGATACCACTTTCTTCCCGCATGAAATTTACCGAGAACATTCACACGATTTTTGCGAGTTTTTTATTATACTCGAAGGAACCATGCTTCACAAATTGAACTCCGTATCAACGGCGCTTAATCCGGGCGCGGTCTGTTTTATCCGTCCGGATGATATTCATGCCGTCGCCAATCCGTCCGATACTGGAAAGCTGCATATCATCAATATTGTTTTCAGCGGTGAAATCTTCACGGACACACTGCTTTTTTTCAATAATTCCATCGCCTTTAATCCCGATGACAATCCCGGCCTTATCGCGAATCCTTCCGACAATGAACAAAAACTATTTGCCGAAAAAGTCGAACAAATCCGGAAATTCAGCGAAAAATCCGAATATCTCCCGCTGAAAATCAACGCCATGAAAAGCCTGATCCTGGATTTCCTGCTCATGCTGTACCAGCGGACCGCGCTTTATCCGAAAGCCGCCCCGGAATGGCTGGCCGCCGCCTGCAATGAAATGCGTAAAAAAGAAAACTTCATCGCAGGACTGCCCGCTTTCATAAAATTCGCCGGCAAAAGCCAGGAACATCTGACCAGATACATGAAAAAATATTTCAACGACACGCCGCAGGCCTTCATTATCCGGCTGCGCATCCATGAAGCCGCCGCACAACTGCGCAACACCCGCAAGACCATTGACGATATCATGTATGAAACCGGATTCAACAATGTCTCATACTTCCGCCGCTGTTTCTGCCGCCAGTACGGCGACCCGCCCGGTCGCTATCTCCGCAAATCACGCGGCATATTCAACCCGCAGCGCTGACCAGCCATGTCATTTGGCCGGACACGTCAGCACCAGCCGGAAACCGCCGTAGCAACTGCCGTCGCCGGGATTGTTGTAATCGCGAAAGTCTGACTGGCAGTTGTCATCGTCGTCCGCCCAACTGCCGCCGCGCGTCACCCGGAAACCGCCGCCGGAAGCACCCGCCGGATCAACCTGCAGTGGTTGATGCGTATCATAATCGCCATAATAGTCATGACACCATTCCCAGACATTGCCGTGCATATCGTACAGTCCCCAGCCGTTGGGCTTTTTGCCGCCGACCCGATGTGTGGTCTCTTCGCTGTTGCCGTCATACCATCCCGCCGGGTCCAGATTGTCCGACTCATAATCACCGGTTGTTCCGGCGCGGCAGGCATACTCCCATTCCGCCTCGGTCGGCAGCCGGAATACCGCGCCGCCAAGCTGATCTTTCAATTTACCATTCAATTTCGCAATGAACTCTTTGCAATCATTCCAACTGACCGTGTCCGCGGGTAAATCCGAACCCTTAAATTTTGACGGGTTATTTCCCATTACCGCCTCCCACTGCTCCTGGGTCACTTCATATTTGCCCATATAAAAGCCGCGGCTTATCCGCACCGGGAATTTTGCTTCGCCCATAAAAAACTTGCCGGACGGCACATAAACCAGTTCAAGCGTTGCGCCGCCGGCCAGTTTAACCGTTTTATCCATCGGCAAATTCATGCTCTTTGCCTCTTTGGGCTGACGGGCAACGGCATCGGCGATATCAGATGCCGCGGCATTGCGGATTGATTGAATCTGCGCCGCGGATTTGTCATCCTGGGCATAAATCGAGACAACGAACATCACTGCGATTAAAGCAGTTATCCTTTTAAGCAGCATATCAACCTCCCCGTTATTAAGCAATTAATCGTATCCGGACACTGTGCCAGGCGCAGTTCCGCCTAATGATAATCTATACCGGATAGTGGGCTAAAAGCAAATAGAGATTGCAAATTTCGCTCTTGCCGACTATTTTGCCGGTGTATCGATCTCTCTCGGAAAGGATGTTCCAATCCCAACCATCCGGGACGGACGGCGCTGCAACGAAACCATTCTGGACAGCCCCTGAGCATATTTTGGACACCCCCTGCCCAATCCCGTAATTCCCATGCTTTGTTTTTTGGGCAGGCAGCCTATGGACTACATGAACTACATGGACTATATGGACGCCGGGCCGGACAACTGTCACATGCTTTGTTTTCCGGCCCATAGGCCCCATAAGACCCATAGGACTCATAAGCCCCATTTTCTGCCTCGCCCCCCGCCAGCAGAATAATCCGGACAGCCATCCGATTCCGGACACTCGACTCCGAGTCGTTAGAGCCCGGTTGAACATAATGTTTTCCAGTTTTCTCAAACAACTCCGAGACTTTGGAGTGTCATTGAGCGGAACGGTTCCTGTATAGTGCCCCTCTCTGAGAGGGAGGTTCCGATCCCCCGTCCGAGACGGACGGCACTACAACAAACCCCCTTTTTGGACACTCGACTCCGAGTGTTTAGAGTGTCGTTGAACAGAACCATTTCTCCTTGTTTTCACCATTCACCATTCACCATTCACCATTCACCATTCACCAATCACCAATCACCAGTCACCAATCACCAGTCACTTAATTGTCCCTACATATATAGTGATTTTGTCAATCCAAACGATGACGTTGCATTCAAATAACGCGGTAAAATGCATTTTTAAAACTCACGGTTTTTGCAAAAACAGGTTTAACTGCGGAGTTCACTGAGGCATTTACCCGCCGGAGGCGTGGTATGGCAGGCAGCCTTTTTCACCATGAGGCACATGAAGGAAATGAAGGTAAAAAACCTTAAACCAAGAAAACAGCCTTAAAAAAATAGCTTTAATAATGGTTTTATGCCGTTTTTATACATATTTTATACATGAAAATAGAAGAAGTATGCTGCCACCGCATCACCGGTTGTATTTCAAGTCTGCTGTCAGCGCTGCATTTACCGTTTAGCTCCGGCAAACGACAGTTTCCAGATTGCGACATCATTAACCGGAAGTGTCTGGGGCGTCCAGTCTTTTCCATTGGATGTATGGAGAATTGAACCGCGGGGCAGGGATGCCGGTGCATCCATCCCCCTGAATCCCCCGACCCAGGCATTATTTTCATCGAAAGCTGAAACTCCCTCATACACATAGTCAGTGAAAGACCATGAATCTTTGACGACGCCTGATCCAGTGACCGTGACGCGCATTATATATCCGTCTGTGCTGTCTATGTTCTGGATGCCCCATACGGTATTGATTCCAATGGCGCAGAGATCATCAATGTCATTGGCGCCTGAGACATTCGGGGCGGCTACGTCCCAGTTAAGTCCCCCGTCCGTCGTGCGATATATGTCGCCCTGGTAGTTGACCGAGGTCCAGGCGACACTGCTGTTCACTATGGCTATAGCCATAGGTCCATGATTGGAGGTGACATCCGGCAAATACTCCTGTCTCCAAGTCTTTCCATTGTCAGGCGAATGAATCATTCCCATGTCCTCATTTCCACGATCGGCAATCCAGATGTCGCTGCCGAGAACATCAATGCGGTTGACCTGTTTAAAAACCACATCTCCAGTGGACACCGCAGTCCAAGTCCGGCCTCCATTAACGGTATGCATCAACGGTCCTGCCATGCCGACCGCCCAGGCCTCAGCGCGGCTCACCCCTTTGATTCCCTTGACTCCTCCATTCTGTATCTGAACAGGCAAGGTCTGGGCATTCCAGGAGCGGCCCCCATCGGCGGTGTGCAGGATGATGCCGCCTTCAGCGTCTGAACTGCCCAGCGCCGCCCAGGCCGTCTGGCCGTCTATGGCGCTGATGTCGTTGCCGGTATGATTTTTCCATAAGGAGTTGTTTCCCTGGACAGTCCATTCCGCGCCGCCGTCGGCAGTATGCAGGATTACCGCCGTGCCTCCGGTATCATTGCCAATGACCCAGCCAGCGGCTCCAGGTATTGCTTTGCCGGAGGGCATCGACGCAATTCCTGTTCCAACATCGTTTGTCGCCTTGACGGTAAAGGTATAGGCTGTTCCATTTGTCAGTCCGGTTACAGTTACAGGACTTGAGGCCGCAGTTGCCGTTTTGCCTCCCGGACTCGAGATCACAGTGTATTTCGTGATCGGGCTGCCGCCGTCGATGGCCGGAGCGGTGAACAGGACAGTTACCTGTGTATTTCCGGATTCAGTTCCATCAATATCCGGAGCTCCGGGCAATGCCGCGGGTGTTACTGCATTGGAAGTTTCCACAGCCCCTTTTCCATTCTTGTTGTTCGCCCATACCTTGAAGATATATTCCGTGCCGTTTTCAAGTCCGGTTACCGTTATCGGGCTTGCCGCCCTGGTGACTGAAAAGCCGCCATCCAAGAAGACGGTATAGGATGTGATCGGACTGCCGCCGTTTCCGGGAACTCCGCCTTCGGCGGCGGGAGCAGTAAAGGAAACAGTTGCCTGTCCGTTTCCTCTTACGGCCTGTACTTTAGCCGGTTTACCTGGAACTGTTGAGGGCGTAACTGCAACCGTGACCGCTGACACAGGCCCTGTTCCAACCGCGTTTGTCGCCGCCAAGCGGAAAACACAGGCGGTGCCGTTTGTCAGTCCGGTTACCGTTATCGGACTTGACGCGGGACCAAGGAAAGGTATGGCTCCGGGATATACCAGGACAGTATAAGATTGGATCGGGCTGCCGTTTTCCAGCGGAGCAGTGAAGGAAACAGTTGCCTGTCCGTCTCCCGGAGTTGCAGTTACCGCGGAAGGCGCGCCGGGGATGGCGGCTGTCGGAGTTACAATGTCGGAAGCGGATGATGATGTACTTTTCCCGACCGAGTTTGCCGCCGTTACCGTGAATGTATAGGGTTTATTGCCTGTCAGGCCGGTAACAGTTATTGGTCCTGTACTGCTGCCGTCACGTGTGATTGAGATTCCTTCCGGCTCTGACGTGACGGTGTACGACGTGATCGGACTGCCGCCGTTTCCGGGAACTCCCCCGGCGGCGGCCGGAGCAGTAAAGTACACAGTCGCCTGTCCATTCCCTTTTACGACGGTTCCGATTTCAGGAGCAAAAGGCAGAGTTGCCGGAGTCACGCGCGCGGATCGTGCCGATGCAGGCCCTGTTCCAACCGCGTTTGTCGCCGTTACGCTGAAAGCATAAGCGGCGCCGTTTGTCAGTCCGGTTACAGTTAAAGGGTTAGTATTGCCGCCGGATGTTATGCCTCCGGGATACGAGATTGCAGTGTATCCGGTGATTTCGGTACCGCCGTCAGATTTCGGCGGAGTGAAGTAAACAAACGCATTACCGCCGGCAATATCTGAGCTTCTGATTGCGTAGACGCCGGTGGGAGCGCCGGGTTTGACGGCTGCCGGGGTTGCGGAAACGGAGATTGGCTTACCGGTTCCAACCGCGTTAGTCGCCGTTAAATTGAACTTATATTGGAGATTTCTCAAACCGCTTACAATTATCGGGCTTGATGCCCTGGTAACTTTGATGCCTTCCGGATCTGAAGTGACGGTGTACGATGTGATCGGCATGCCGCCGTTGAATGCCGGAGCCTTGAAGGCAATTGTCGCCTGAAGCTTGCCCGCCATCGCGGTTACATCGGTCGGGGCGTCGGGCGCTACTGCCGGAATCACATACGGGGACAATGCAGACGCAGGCCCTGTTCCAACCGCGTTTGTCGCCGTTACCCTGAAGGCATAGGCGGTGCCGTTCGTCAGCCCGGTTATCTTTATCGGACTTGCAACGCCCGCGCCGGTTATGCCGCCCGGATATGAAGTGACAATGTATTCTTTGATCTTACTGCCGTTTGCCGACGGCGCAGTGAAACTTACACTTAAACTCTGACTGCCGTCCCTCACGGCAATTACCGCCGCGGGTGCGCCGGGAACGGCAACTGTCGGGGTCACAGGCGCGGACGGATCCGACGGGGCGCCTGATCCATTTGCATTCGTTGCCGTCACCCTGAACGTGTATGAAATATTATATGTCAGCCCGGTAACAGTTACAGGTCCTGTACTGCCGCCGTTACGTGTGACGGTGATTCCTTCCGGATCTGACGTGACGGTGTACGACGTGATCGGACTGCCGCCGTTTCCGGGAATTTTCCCCGCGGCTGCCGGGGCGGCGAAGTACACAGTCGCCTGTCCGTTTCCCCTTACGGCTTTTTCAATGGCCGGTTTACCGGGGACTGTTGAAGGCGTCACCTTATTGGAAGCCGCTGACGCAGGCCCTGTTCCGGCGCCGTTTGTCGCCTTGACCGTAAAGGCATAAGTTGTCCCGTTTGTCAGACCGCATACCGTTATCGGGCTTGCGGTACTCGCGGCTTTTACGCCTCCAGGATACGATGTTGCAGTATAAAACTGTATCGGACTTCCGTTTTCCAACGGTTCAGCGAAGGAAACAGTTGCAGCGCCGCCTCCGATTACAGGAGCCGCGGAAACACAGGAGGGAGCAGCAGGGACATCTCCTCCAGAAGAAAATTTTGCCACGAAGGCGTTTTGGCAGCCGGCATTTCCCGGCCAAACCTGCGCCGCGTTCTCCAGAGGAAAATCAGCGGAAAATGTGAGTCCGGTCATGATGACGCCTCCAAAGGGATCAACGGTCAGCCCGTAGGTGCGGTCATTTTCCTTTCCGCCGAGGAAGGTGGAGTAGGCAAGCGTGGAACCGTCCGGGCTGATCCGCATGAGCATGGAGTCATAGTTCCCCTGGAGGGCCGGGAATAATGCGTCATTGGTATATGGCAAAAGAGATGGAGCTTCAACAGGTTCGCCGGAGGGGGTGTATTCTATTCCAAGAGAGGAGGTCTCCCCGGCAACATAGACCGTACCGTCCGGATATGCGGCCGCGCTGGTGCAAAAAGCTCCCCCGCCGCCAGGCGTGGGGGAGCCGCCTCCCAGGAAAGTGGAATAGACAAGTGACGCCTTGCAATTCAGGGAAGGATCGATTTTCACCAGATAGGGCTCATCATTCGATGTGCCTTTCTTAAGATAGGGGGCGCTGTTGTAGATGGAGGGTTCAGTCAGATCGGTCATGGGAAAATCTGACGACTGGGTGCGGCCTGTGGCTATAATGAGCCCTTTTGAATCCAGGACTAAGCCGTATGTGTCATCCCGCGCATCGACTGAGTCCGCACCCAGATATGTGGAATAACTCATCGCATAATGCGAGGACAGCTCACCGGGCAGGCTTGATGTGAACCGGGTTATAAAGCCGTTGCTGGTATAGCTCACCGGCGGATGAGTACTCCGGTAGGCGTTGTCGGTGGTGGGGAAATCTAAGGAATTGGTATAGCCTCCAACAGTAATTTGGCTGCCGGCGGAGTTCACGGCGATGCCATGACCTTTTTCATCGCCTGTGCCGCCAAGGAAGCTTGAGTAGACCAGAGAGGATTGGCCGCTCCTGCCGGGATCGATAATGCAAAGGAAAGCATCTGTTTTACCGGCAAGATCGGGTTGAAGGGCATTCTGGGTGACCGGGAATTTTTTCGTCCCGCCGGCGGAACTGGTCGCTCCCGTGATGTACACCAGCCCATGAGCGTCTGCCGCAACATTATTGCCGTTACTGTTGTCATCGCTGAAAACCGAGTTCGGCGTTCCCTCCACGCCGCTCCCGCCCAGGTATGTCGAGTACCGCATGTTGCCGTTCGCATCAAATACGGAAACAAAATAATCCGACTGTCCGTTGTTGTCCGGCTGGAAAGCGTTCATGACAGGAAATCCCGGTGCAACCGAGTTTGTCAGGCCGGCAACGGCAACGCCGCCATCCGGCATGGCGGCAACCCCCACCCCCATGCTTTCCCCGTCTCCTCCCAGATAGGTGCACCATAGCATCTTGCCAGCGGGATCATATTTCGCCACGAAAGCTGACATTATGCTTTCCGCCGCCGGTTTCGGCTGCCAGGCGTTCAGCACGGGAAGGTCGTATACCTGGGTGGCGCCTGTCACATAGGTGTTCCCCAGGCTGTCGCTGGCGGCGTTCTGAGCGAAGGTAAGCGGGCTGACGCCCGGTCCGCAGGGTATCGAACCTCCCAGGTAGGTCGAAAAAACCAGGTGTGGAGATTGAGATTTAGTTTGCGCATAAGCCGAGAAATGGCAGATACATAGAATCGCGCTGATCGCTAACAACAAACGGACGTCAGGTTTACAGACAGCTCGTGGAATCATACAGTCCCCCCTTCTCAAACTAATATGAATTACACCCTTCATATCATATCAGTTCGAAATATATCCATATCCGGAGAATAAATCAAGTGTGCCAGTTTTTAACAGCAACAAAGAATGAAAAATAAATTTAAAAGGTTCACGAATCCCGATAACCATCGCGCCACTATGGCTTGATGCATTATTCCGGGTGGTATTGCTGCCTTTGTCCACATATCGTTTAATTCCAGCTTCCTTGGCTTCGGACTTTCAAATTGCCGACACAGGAATATATTAACTTACTTTAATATTTATGGACTGCGAATCCGACCCTGGGATATGGAGTGTTTGATGAAGAAAAGTTCATCCCTTTTGAATAATGCCGCATATATATGGCCGAAAACAGGCGCCGACGGACAGAATGTCTACGCGGCTTTCCGCATGGTTATTGATTCACTTCCCGCCCGCTTCGACTCCGTTGTTCCGGTGGAAGTGAGCGCCGCGAGTTTCTACCGGTTATGGGTGAATGGAAAAAGCGCGGGCCGGGGTCCGGTAAGGGAATGGAAGGGACATATCGGCGTTGATTCATGGGATTTGAAACCTTTTCTTCAACCCGGCAGAAATGTAATCAGCGCTATTGTCCACTATTACGGAGCGGCGGATGTCGGCCTGCTGCAGCTTACTCGAGGCGCTTTTCTATTTCATGGAAACGTGAATGGACAGGATGTTTCCACCGGCAAAGCGGCATGGGAATGCCGGATCCTGCCGGGATGGAATAAAAAAAGTCCGCGAATCAGCCTTTATAATGGTTTTTGTGAAGATGTTGACATGTCTTTGTATACTTCCGGGCTATGGGAATACGGCGACGGTGCGCGCGGCTGGCAAAAGCCGGCAACGGTTTCCAACCCGCAAAAATATTGGCCTTGCCTTGAGCCGCGCACAATTCCGCCTTTGAGCGAAAAAAGTCTCACGCTGTCACTTGATTCCTCGGATTCAATTATCTGGCCGGATGTCGGCTCATGGGCTGAACGAATCGTAAAGATGAAAGTTAAACCGGCCTTGAAAAGGATTGAATCATTTGAGTCATCTTTCCCGATCCGTGTTTTGCCGGGAAAGCCGGTTCATCTGCGGTTTGACGCCGGCGGGATTACCAGCGGCGGAGTGCGGTTGCGTCTGCATGCCGCCGGCGGTGAAATTATTTATATTGCATATGCTGATCGTCTCGCCGCAAACGGCAACGCGGATGCGACACACGGCGGGAACATCAACAACAATGTTGACCGCCTGACGCTGCGTTCAGGCTTGAACAGTTGGGAAAGCATGATAAATCTGCGCGCATTCCGTTATGCGGATTTGTTATTTTTTAATCTGCGGGAGCCTGTGGTCATAGAAGAAATATCCGCCGGAGAAATCATTTATCCGGTCGAAAAACGGGGCCGTTTCCAATGCAGCGATCCGGTCTGGAACCGTATCTGGGAGGCGTCATGCCGCACCGCTTCGCTCTGCATGTCCGACACGTTCATGGACAACCCGTCGCGTGAACGTCAGCAGTATGGCGGCGACGGACGGATTCAGGCGCGTTATGCCTGGGATTATTTTGGCGATGAACGGCTGACTCGCCAGTTCCTGCGTCAATACGGACAGGGAATCCGCGCCGACGGCGCAATCCAGTCAGGCGGCCCCTGGTGCTGGAACCAGATTATTCCAGCATGGCAGATGCACTGGATCGAAGCCGTGCGCGAATACGTGGAGCGCAGCGGAGATGAAAGCATATTGGCGGAAATCGCCCGGCCGGCATCCTTGACGCTTGATTGGATGCATGGGCTTCTCGCGGCTGACGGACTTCTGGCCGTTCCGGAGAAATTCGACTATGTCTGGCCCGATCCGGATGTGCTGTGGAACTTCATGGACTGGCAGGGAATTAAAGACCAGGTGCGCGGCGAACCGGCGCGAATTCCATTAAACTGCCTTTATTACCAGACCCTGCTGACAGCGGCCGCCATTATGAAGCGGACCGGTCAAAACGCCAAAGCAAAAGTATTGGAGCAGCGCCGGCATGATATCGGGCGCGTCCTGCATGGAATGTTTGCCAAAGGCAAAGGGTTGGAAACGGAACACGCCCTCACCTTTGCGACACTTGCGGGGCTTGTCCGGGGAAAGCTGACTCCGCTTGCAGACAAAGTTGCTTCAGGCCGTTTTGTCACGGATCTGCCGGGAATGCCGTTTCTTATGGATGCCCTGGTTCAGGAAGGTCATTTTGCGGAAGCGCTTACCGGAGTCAGAAGCGTATGCGAAAGAATGCTGAACGAGGGCGGAACCACCTGCTTCGAGACGAGAGAGGCCATGCAGGCTGAAAACGGGCGCGCCGTATGTCAGGGCATCAGCGCTTTCGCGGGGTACTATATGCTTCGTTTCCTTGCGGGCATCCAGCCCGTTTCATATAAGCAGCGCAAAGCGAATATCCAGCCATGCCTGCTTAACGTGGATTGGCTGACGGCCTCCCTGCCGGTTCCCGATGGCGAGATTACCGTGAGAATTGAGAAATCACGGAATGGTCCAGTGATTACGACGAATGCTCCTCCGGGCTGGACTCTGCATATCGGCTGAAAGTATTCCACGCCTGTTTCACATTACCGCATGTAAAATCTCTGCGCTCCTGAAATGTTTTTTGCAAATATCCGTAAAATTGGATATTGACTTTTGGCGGAAGCTGAGTTATAATATTAGCAGATTTAATCGAGTTGGCATATTTAATGTGATAAAATAATGCCACTTAATATACATTAAGTATTTAATCGAGTTTTCAAGTAAGGAGCCGTTCAAAAATAACCCTTACATTTTGGCATGTTTCAAAAGGCAGTTGACGCTTTTATGTCATAGCGCTCTGATAAAGCAAAATCGATTAAATAAGCTCCGTAGGAGCGATACATATTGTAGCAACGGACTTTAGTCCGTTGTATAATGATAAATAAAAATAGGAGTTCCGTAGGAACGAAACATATATGGATTGATATGATTCGAGCCTACGGCTCTCAAATTACGTGGGATTGGCGGACGGATTAAAATCCGTCCCTACAACATGATTCGAGCCTACGGCTCTCGGCGGCTGCGTTTCAAAAAGTGTCAATTACTTTTAAGGCAAAATTGAAACATGCC
>CAIKZE010000355.1 GCA_903831825.1 uncultured Lentisphaeria bacterium
ACCATCGCCGCGCGCATTTTTCAAGTGCCGCAATTCGTTTGATATGAAGATTTTTAACAGTGATTAATGATGGGCGATAGAACAGATATCAGAGATATGTAGCCCATTAAAAGTGATTTTATTTACGGCTCGATCCTAAGGATGTTCTTGATCTGATCGTAAACCGTTCAGCAGCCCCCTCGCCCGGTTATCGTGAATGGTGCGTAAAGCAAATCATAACTGCAATTGTTGTAGCCGATTCCAGAAAAGAGGATGCTTTAATCAGTACAGGACTTGGTCATGAAGATGCATACGTGTTTAATCGCCGTTTTATTATGAAAAACGGCAGAAGTTACAGTCATCCCGGCAAATGCAATCCCGACATCGTCAAACCGGCCGGACCGGTTGATCCCGGAGTCGGCGTAATCGGAGCCTGGCGCAAAGACGGTTCCTTGATTGGTTGCGTGGTAAATTACGCATGCCACGGTACTTGTTACAGCGGAACTAATGCTTCCGCAGACTGGATCCATTATCTGCAAGATACCATCCGCAAAGTAATGGGGGCAAATGCGGGGGTGGTATTTCTGAACGGGGCATGCGGCGATGTCACTCAGGTCAACAATCTGGCGCCTTCCAGCGATTTTGGAATCCAGATGGCACAGAAACTGGGGACTCGCGTCGGGGCGGAAGCGGTGAAAGTCCTGGTCAGCGCAACGCCTGGCGAATTTAACGAAATCAGTTCAAAACGAATCGTATTGGAAATTAAGCGTCGCAAACCGTCCCCGGCCAGCGTCAAAAAGAGCTGGGAAATTCTTCGTGAGGAAGGGGCTGACAGTAGAGAAACCAAAGCAATTTTTGCGAAAGAAAGAATCATCATTGATAATATCTTCAGGAATAGTCCAATTGCAGAAGTGCCTGTCCATGCGGTTAAAATCGGGAATGCCGTCTTTGTTTCAAACCCGGCGGAGTATTTCGCGGAACTTGGCCTGAAAATTAAAAAATCCTCTAAATTCGAATATACCTTCGTTGTTTCTTTAGCCAATGGCGCAGTCGGTTATGTTCCCACGAAAGAAAGTTTTTCAAAGTCCGGCGGGGGCTATGAAACTGTGCTTACCGGTTATTCCAATCTGACGATTGATGCCGGCGACAAAATTGCCGATGCCAGTATCCAACTTATTAACAAAATGAAGCCGGAAGAAATCAGCGTTGAACCTCGTCCCGCGGGAAAACCATGGGAATATGGGGTATTGGGTCCAGACCTTGATTAATATCTGCTCCGTGGATTAGCAATTGCAAACGAATCGCAATTTTAAATTGCGGTTCGGTATCATTTCAATTTAGAGATATATTCGTTAGGGGTGCATTTAAAGTATTTTTTAAAAACATGGTAAAAATGGCTGACATCTTTAAACCCGTGTTTCTGCGCCACTTCCTTTATTGAACTGTCTTGATTACGCAAGGCCTGGGCGGCGATGCTAATTCTGGCATGCAGCGCGAAATTACTGAAACTCACTCCCATTGCCTGTTTGAAAATATAGCAAAAATGACTCCGTCCCATTGAACATTCCTGAGCCGCGTCATCCAGGGAAATTGATTTTAGAGGACTTGATTTTACTGCTTGAATTGCCGGCATGACTTTCCGGAAGAAAGACATTTTTTCCTCAATACCCTCTTTTGTCAACTGCGGTAAAATCAACTGGTTCATGAGAATAATGATTTCATGGATCCGGAACCATTGAAGCGTACGCCAGCCATAAGGTTTATTCCGCTCAAGTTTAATAATTGCTCTGGCCAGCAATAATACTTTCAGTCGCAGTTCCCGGCTTACAGGGTTCGGGCGCTGCGCGGGAGGAAGCACAAACGGAACCAGCCAGTCTATTTCCTGAAAAGGGTCAAGATAACCAAGGAATTCCGGGGCAATAGTAATAACTAACATACTAAAGTAGTCACTGGCAACTCTTCCGGCATGAGGCTCCCATGGGGCAGTCCACCATACCTGACCAGCAGAAAAGGAATTCTCATATTCCGAGTATATCACATCCTGGCGGCCGGAGAGGATTAATATCATTTGAAGGTCATAATGAATGTCGCCGGAGAAAAAGCTTCTTTTCTGAGGTAAATAAACATGAGACAGTTTAACCGGGAAATTTACATCCAGATGGTGATATACTTTTTCAATCTTTTGCAATCTATACATTTATCGTACTTTCTGACAATTATTGCGGATAGAATGACAATCGTATTCTATTGACCAATTTAAACACAACATGTATAATCGTAATAGAAACAGAAATTAATATAATATATTCGGAAAGAATATACAACGTTAAGCTTGAAAAAGATTAAAATTTTTAAAGTAATGATAAATATTTTCAGGAGAAATGAGGCTGGCATGGTTGGTCTAAAAATGAGACGAAAGCTTTTAACGGAATGTCGGGAATCTGGCAAATATGAGGTCGCGGGGTTCTGCAATCGGAAAAATTAACAATAAACGAGGATGGAATGGCAACCGTATTCTATTGCACAATCCCAACACAACATATATAATCATAATATAAACAAAAATCAATGGCTTATTTTGATAAGCTATAACATCAAACCTAAAAAATGGAGATTTAAAAATAATGAAAAATGATTCAAAAAAGATTAAGGTGGGCGTGATCGGACTGAGAATGGGCGGCGAACATTTAACGGCATATTTGAAATCTGACAAATATGAAGTTATCGGAATCTGCGATATTGACGAGCAATTACTGAACAGAAAAGCCCAAGAAAGCAATGCGTCGCAAGTAACCAAAGATTTTATGGCAATTATCAACAATCCGGAGATTGAGCTGGTTTCAATTGCGACGCCGGACCATCTGCATGCCGAACAGTGTATTAAAGCATTGAATGCCGGCAAGCATGTATTGGCGGAAAAACCGTTAGCGCTGAAGCTTGAAGAATGCAAAGATATCATAAAAGCGGCAGACGCCAGCCAGGGGACATTTATGATAGGGCAAGTATGCCGTTTTGCGCCAGGATTCAAAATGGCCAAGGAACTGATTGAAAACGGAATGATCGGAGATTTATTCTTCATCGAATCTGAATATGCCCATGACTATGAAACATGTCCCGGTTGGCAGAACTGGCGCAAAGATCATGCAATCAGGCGAAACGGAGTGCTCGGCGGCGGATGCCATGCCGTTGACCTGCTCCGTTGGATTGGCGGCGATATTGAAGAAGTCACGGCGTTTGCGAATCATAAAATGATGCCGGAATGGCCGGAACCGGATACGACTATCGCCAATTTGAAATTCTGTAATAATGGCATTATCGGCAAAGTGTTTGTTTCGATCTCGGTACAGCGCCCATATACTATGAGATCTGTATTTTACGGGTCGGCAGGAACTATTGTCTGTGACAATACTTCTCCGTCCATTCAGTTGTTCTCTCATAAAATTCCGGGAACCCGCGGATTCGCCGAATTGCCAGTCAATATTGCATCCCATAACATCAGCGGAGAGGTCGATTATTTATACAAGGTGCTCAAGGAAGGCAAAAAACTGGAATTGACTGCCAGAGCTGCAACAAAAACCGTCGCGACCTGCATTGCAATCATCGAATCCGCAGCCAATGGAGGAATGCTGACCAAAGTAAGAAACGATTTTTAATTTACCGGAATTGTCAGTATTGTATTTAAGGAAGGCATTAAAAATCAGTTGGGTCGGGCGTATGAATGACTGTTAACTTATAAAGGACATTAACGATGAAAATTACTTTGAGGCTTGCTGCCGTATTATTTATTACCGCATTATGCGTGTCGGCCGGAGAGGGGAATTTACTCCCCAATATTGAATTCAAATCTTCAAACGGCGCAACTCCGGATCTGTGGAATGTATCGCAAGCGAAGCCGGCGGAAAAAATTTTCAAAGTTACAACTCAGGAAAAGAGCAATATCCTGGAAATCAATGAAAATTCACAGAGCTTTGTGAATAGCATTTCATATCGGCTGAACGTTGACGGATTCAAGAGTTTTGAGATAAATGCCGACGTAAAACTAGAAGATATTTCAAAAAATGCAGCGATTATTTACTACTGGCTGGATCAGGACGGCAAATTCATTGACGGCGCCAAGTGTGCTTACAGCGGGAAAGGCAATTCGGAGTGGAATACCGTTGAAAAGATCATTGCGCCTGACAATCCGGTTGCAACCAAAGGAATTCTGTTGTGCCTGTGCGTTTACGGCAAACCGGACGACAACGGCAAAGCCATGTTTAAAAATGTTTCAATGACGCTGGTTGACAAACAGGAAAAAAAGTCTGCAACAATAACGTCAACCGCGAACAATCAGCCGCAAACCCTGAAAGAGAGTTCCTTTCGCGATAATTTCACTGACAAACCTAAAGGCGAACCCTATTATATAAGCAGGGGGAATACCGGGTTCCTTGATTTCTGTGCTGTGCCGTTTTATGCCGGAGAAACACAAGTGACGATTCAGCTTCCTGAGAGCGTCGAACTTTCGCTGTATATGCAAGACTCACTGGAAAAACGCTGCACTCTGATAACGCCGGCGAAAACGCTGTCCATCCCGCCGGACAAGAAAGTCTGTTATAATGTTTCAAAAAAGTTTTTCTGGTGGTCCTGGGGTAATGGTCTTTTTATCAAACCTGGCGTTGCGACGCCGGAAAAATTTAATGTAAGCATTGAGTTTGAAACTGCAAACAACAAATTTAAAGTGGATCTGCCGGTGGCAGTGCTTGGAGCAGACACGCCGATAGTTCTGCCTAAAAATTTCAGTTGTTATTCGTTTTATGGTTTTCCATTATCCAGGATCGGAGTCTATGACACAGATCAGGATAAGCTGCCGGCAGAGCTTTTCCATAAGTGGGTATCCGCCGGCTTTATGGGCGGTTGGGGCGGCAGCATTCCCGGGCGTCCGGAATGGACGCCAATATGGGAATTTGCGGGTACGGTGTTTCCATTTCGCGTAGCGGATCCGAGCGCAAAAAACAAGGCGTTTCTGACTGCCGCCCAGACGGTTTCCGGTTCTCCGGGAACCCTTATTTGCCCTTCTGTGCTGATAGATCGAGGAGCTCCTTTCTTCATTGAATGCATCAAAAAAGTAGGCTGGGAAGAGAACATAAAAGCGCCCAATGCCATTTGTCAAATTGATTATGAAGTATATTGCGACGGCTGGACCACATCTATGTGTTTCTGTCCGGAGTGCATAAAAAAATTCGCGGTTTTTGCCAAGCTGGATCCACTGGGACTCTCTCCCCGGAAAATTCTGACCCAGTATGAAAAGCAATGGGTGAAATTCCGCTGTATGCAAAACAGTCAAGTGGTCAAAGCCATGGCGGATGCGGTACACCAAATCAATCCGCAAGCAAAATTTATGTTGTGCTCGATGCCGCAGGCGGCCAAGGGAGAAGAGGAGGATTATTTAAAGAGATACGGTATTGACTTGACTCTTTATGAATCATTTATCGATGTTCACACTCCGATGATATATAATACCGATATGCTTTTTTACCAGCGGCTTCAAGCTTGTTTCGAAAATCTGAAGAAGCCGGTGTGGCCGTATATCTCATCCGGCTGGGGGCCGATTGCGCCGTATAATCCTAAACGGTAC
>CAIKZE010000356.1 GCA_903831825.1 uncultured Lentisphaeria bacterium
ACTATCCAAAGTCTCGGAGTGGGGTGAATAATTGAAAATTGAAAATTATAAAACGGGGAAAGCAAAAGATTGGAGCAAAATGCATTGTGCTCAACGACTATCCAAAGTCTCGGAGTGGTTTATGAAAATTGAAAAACATTATGCTCAATGGCTATCTATCGACTCGGAAATGTGATTTTATTGTAGAGCCGTCCGTATCGGACGGTGGATCCGGAACTTCCCTCTCAGAGAGAGGGCACTACACCGAAAGCATTATGCTCAACGACTATCCAAAGTCTCGGAGTGTGTCCAGAATGTGCAAGACGGGTGTCCAGAATGGCTTTGTTGTAGTGCCGTCCGTATCGGACGAGGGTGTCCAAAATATTCCCGCAGTCGCGGGATTATCAGTTAACGACAAGCTTAACGAGTTGTCGTAAGAGTTGCTTGAAAATCTTAATAAATATCTAAACCGTTGTGCTGAATGGGTCTCCAGAGTCTCGGAAATCGGGCTTTGTTGTAGTGCCGTCCGTATCGGACGACGGTTCCAAATCCCCCTCTCAGAGAGAGATGGCGCTACCGGAACATTTTGTATATGGCTGTCTCCCGCGACTGCGGGATGCAAAATGTTTGATAAAATTGAAACCGTTATGCTGAATGGGTCTCCAGAATCTCGGAAATGTAAAGAACGTGAATAGTGAATGGTAACTGGTGAATGGTAAAAATAGAGAAAAAACGGTTATGCTGGAGATGTCTCTAAAAGCTCTGGAATGCGGGTGTCTTCCGCGACCGCGGGAGACGAATGGTTGTAAATAAAAAGGGTTGTGCTGAATGGGTCTCCAAGCCCTCGGGAATCTGGTCTTGTTGTAGTGCCGTCCGTATCGGAGGAGGGTGCCAAAATACTCCCGCAGTCGCGGGATTATCAGTTAACGGCAAGCTTAACGAGTTGTCGTAAGAGTTGCTTGAAAATCTTAATAAATATCTAAACCGTTGTGCTGAATGGGTCTCCAGAATCTCGGAAATCGGACGGGTGTCCGTTGAGTTGCCGCCGTCCGTGCCAGAGGTATAGTGATTTCACCCGACCTGCGGACTACCAGCAATTTATTCGCGGTCAGAGAGCTTTGACGAACGAAAGAATATATTTTTCGATTGCTTTAGTCTCTTCCGAATTCAGATCGTTTGTACAAAGCCTGAATCCCAGGGCTGTATCCGGAGATAAACGGATCATTCCTCTCACCAGATACATAAATTGCCCGGCGGGAACAGGAACATCTTTCTGTTTCGCCAGGTCGGCGTCGGTAAAACATGCCTTGAAACCGTATGAACTCTTAGTGTTGAACTTCTCAAGATTCACCTTTTTTTCGACCGAGTCCATAACATACTTCTGGCTGGATTCCATTACCGCCATCTTCATTTTATCCGGATTATCAAACAGTCCGCGATCATCTGTATCGCGCATAAAATAGAGCATGAGCATGAAACTTTTCTTATTTTTCGGCGTCACCGTAACTTCCGCAACGTCCAGCACCCGCAGTCTGGTCACCGAGACACTCCATTCGCCGGTATCGCTGACCGAAAAAACATCTTCCGGGGTTATTTTTAACTGATAGGTAGCGGCGCGAACTGAAACCAAACTCAAAGTGATGAAAATAACCAGCAATAACTTTTTCATAGTTGTTCCTCCGTAATAAATCTATTTGTTTTCCGGTTCAATGACTACGGCGGTGCCGTAACAAAGCACTTCGGTACTGGAGCTCTGACTGCCCACTTCCGATGCATCGTAACGCATCCCGACAATCGCATTCGCCCCCATTTCCCGCGCATGCTGCAACAGCAGATCATAAGCTTGCTGCCGGGCCTGTTCGCACATCTCGGTATACGAGCCGATGTTGCCGCCGATGATATTTTTCAACCCGCCCAGAATCCCCTGCGCAATCGTCGGCGACCGCACAATGATTCCGCGGGCAACGCCCTTGTATTCCCTGATACGATATCCTTCAATCGTAAAAGTCGTAGTTACCGGCATACTCATAATTATTCCCCTTTAAAATTAAGCAATATATTTATCCGTACCGGAAATTTTCATGACTTCGCCGAAATAGGTGCGGTGAAAGTCGCTTTCCGGATAACACTGGGAGATAATCTTTTTGTCGAGAAAGTTCTCTCCATTGAGGTCATTCTGATAAATCACGCGACATTCAATAATCAGTTCAGCTTCGGCAAAACCAGGAGACGAAATATATTCTGACGGAATCACGGTCAAACCGCATTCTTTAATTTTATCGACATCCCGGCCGCTGTGGGCACCGCAGAAACTCAGCGCTTCTTTCTTATCTTCCGGTAGTGAACAGATCGTAAAATTATCGTATTTTTCCATGAATTCACGGGTATAACGCTGCGGTCTGACGGCAACAATCACCACCGGTTTAAACCAGATAGTACCCATGAAGCCCCAACTGACGGTCATGGTGTTAGCCTTGCCGATTCCGGCATCACCGCTGGTCAATAACATCCAGCCTTTATTCAAAATTTTAAAGATATCGGTATTGAAACTGTCCAGTTCGATTTTCTTTCTATCCATTTCTCCAGCTCCAAATTGATTAATGATTAATGTTCCCTGTATAATAATCAGCTATGAGCAAAAAATCAACCCGGCACCCATACATTATTCATATTTATAAATATTTACCGCCCCTGAAGTCGCCCATGCAATTTCTGAACAACGCCGGACCGCATAAATAGCGCAAGAAGCGATGATATGGCATTTTTATCGGGAAAAACCAGCAGATTATACAACGGCTTTTTTTCAACATTCCACTTCGACTGCCATTGGCTGTCAGACATAAAATTCAATTCATCAAACTTTCCCGAATCACAGGCATGTTCTATTACTTTATTAAACAGCATATTGCCTGGAGAAAAAGTGACATAGTCCTCATCATAACCGATTTTATGTACATACAGCGAACGGTTGGCTCTGATCGCATACTGTCCGGCAATTGTTTTGCCGTCAGCTTCAAGAAAGTTAAAATGCATCATATCATAAGCGGCAAATTTTTCCGCGGCATCCGCAAATAAACCGGCATTGGTTTGATCGGCCTTCAGCGAACTTGACTGCTGGCCTTTCCAGTTCTTGTGCTCCACTTCAAGAAAACGCGCAATATTTTCACGCGGCAGAGAATTATTGTCACTAATTATAAAATTTACACTATTAAGTTCATCCAGTTTCCGGGTATTTCTCTTCAAATATTGCCGGAATTTAGAGGACAGTTCCGTCCGGTATTTTTCCGCGCTGTCCGGCAGCGACAGGGTATTTTGAAATCCAGCGGGCTTTTTGATGACGCACATCTTTCTTTTTTGCTGAGTAAAGTAAATCATTGAGGCAGAATGGGCCGAAACATATTTGAAGCTGAAAAAAGGATAAACCGACGGAATATGGCACAGATAATCAAAAAACACGCCCAAAACATCCTCCCGCCCCGGGAGCGTCAAAGCGTCAACCGATTTAGTATGCAGGATATCATACGGCAATTTGAAAAGCAGCGGAGAGTATTTGATGAACCGGTATGCATAACCGGCAATCAGCGGAAAAACGCCAACCAGTTGCTTCCCCTCGTAAGCAAAAAGACAAAGCCAACTTTCCGGATAAGCCACTTTATTTTTAAAGTATGCGCTCATCCACGGATATGAAAGCATCGGCGTTAATCCCGCCGAATGGGAAAATAGCTCAGCCCACGCCTCGCCGTGTTCAGCTAAATCTTCAAGATTTCTGACATCAACAATTCTCATCCCTGCCGGCGGGTGAAACTTCCATGAATCCGGCAGGATATTAAGCGCTGGAATCCTCCCTGGCAATAATCCCATGAAACTTTCTCCTGCAATAAAATAATCGGCATCCTGGTGACAAATTATCTTAAAATATACCCACTGCAACTTAAAATTCAACAAGAGAAGTTTCCGCATGGGAGAAAAGCGCGATATCTATATCTGCTCAAGAAAATACTTATTGCCGGAATTTACTCCGGAAAAACAACGCTACGTTGACCAGCCCGATCATCACCGGAACCTCGACCAGCGGACCGATGACCGCCGCAAAAGCAACGCCGGAATTAAGCCCGAATACTGCCACCGCCACTGCGATTGCCAGCTCAAAGTTGTTGCTGGCGGCGGTAAAGGCCAGAGTCGTGGTCTTGCCGTACCCTGCCCCGACCTTTCTGCCCATCCAGAAAGAAACGAGAAACATGATTATAAAATAAACCAGCAGAGGAATTGCAATCCGGATCACATCCAGCGGGATCTGCACAATCAGTTTCCCCTTCAGGCTGAACATAACGACAATCGTGAACAACAATGCGATCAAAGTGATGGGACTGATCTTCGGAACAAATGAAGCATGATATCTTTCGCGCCCCGCCAGCTTCACCCCGATAAAACGCGTCAACGCTCCGGCGATAAACGGGATGCCGAGGTAAATAAAGACCGTCCTGGCAATCTGACCGATACTGACATCCACCACTGCCCCTTTAAAACCGAACAGCGGCGGCAGGACAGTAATGAAAATCCACGCGTAAATACTGAAGAACAACACTTGGAATATACTGTTGAAAGCAACCAGTCCGGCAGCGTATTCGGCATCGCCGCAGGCCAGTTCGTTCCAGACAATGACCATGGCGATGCAGCGGGCTAGACCGATCATAATCAGCCCGACCATATATTCCGGATAACCGCGCAGAAATACAACTGCAATCACAAACATCAGCACCGGGCCGATCACCCAGTTTTGCACCAGGGAGATTCCCAGCACTTTCCTGTTGCTGAATACATCCCCCATCTCTTCGTATCTGACTTTGGCGAATGGCGGATACATCATCAGAATCAAACCGATAGCAATGGGAATGTTGGTGGTTCCGACCGAGAATATGTTGACAAAATCCTCGATCCCGGTGATAAAATATCCCAAGCCGATGCCCAGCGCCATTGCGCCGAATATCCACAAGGTCAGGTAGCGGTCGAGAAACGATAATTTCCGTGCGATATGATGTGTCATATTATACCTCATTTATTATTAATTTTACCGCAGCAGCTCTTTTCTGATTCTTCACTCTCACCGGCCCTGCAACAGGAACTGCTCTTGATTGAATTACCCAGGGCAGTCCTCACATGCTTGTTCATGAACGAGTCAGCGCCCCGCTGTAAAGACTCCCCTACGGCAACGGCATTTTTAATTTTCTCTTCAGCCAGTCCCAGTTCCTTCGCTTTATTCAGGTGATAGGTAAAGCACGGTTGACAGTGAGCGGTAACTGATGCTCCGATGGCTATCAACTCCTGCGTTTTTTCATCATTGCCTTCTTCCTGGGTTTTAGTGACGAAAATGTTGAGGCTGGTTATGTAGTCGCTGAGTTTTTCGTTTTTGGGCAGCAATTCAATTATCGCACAGTACAACGGATCATTCCATTCGGTCATTTTGTCAATGTAACCGGATTTCTTATCAAATTTTAATTCTGAAAAACCGGCGTCTTTGATCATTTTCTCCGTTTCATCAATTAATATTGCGCCGGCTACACAACCGACAAGCGCGGAAACCGATTCCGCAACATTCGCGGGTAACGGTTTCAACAGCGCCAGGTCAGACACGGCGGCACGGCCTCCCGGTTTAAGCACCCGGAAGATCTCTTTCCAAACCTGAGCTTTATCGGGCGAAAGATTGATGACACAATTTGATATAACCGCATCAATGCTGTTGTCCGCAACCGGCAAATGCTCGATTTCTCCTAACCTGAACTCAACATTTTTCAATCCGGTTCTATTGGTAAATTGATTAATGTTATTTCTCGCTTTCATCAGCATTTCGTGGGTCATATCAACACCAATAGACTTGCCGGATGAACCGACTTTTTCAGCCGCGATGAAAACATCAAAGCCGCCGCCAGAACCCAGATCCAGCACAGCTTCACCCGGCTTCAATGAAGCGATTGCGGTTGGATTGCCGCAGGAAAGCCCCATATTTGTGCCTTCCGGCAAAGACGCTAATTCTGCTTCGGTATACCCCAGCCCGGCGGCAAGTCTCTCCGGGTTTTCAATTCCGCAACGCGAAGTATTCGCACCGCAACATGAAGATTTTTTATTAACCGCTATTTGGGAATAAGCATCCCTCACATAATTATGAATTTTCTCGTCTTTTTCAATATTATTAACCATTTTCAACTCCTGCTTTTTTATTGGAACTTTATCAAAAAATAGAATCCGGCAGCCAATAATATAGTTCCCGAACCCCATCGGATCACAGTGTCTGCGCCCTTGGCGGCAAGGCTGACCTTACTCAGTGAAACGCCTAGCAATACGGCTCCCAGCGGGATGCTGAACCCGATGGCGAACATCGCCATCATCAACATCGCCCAGATGACTTTACCTTGCAGAACAGCCGCCCCGATCACAATAAAAATTCCGGGATTGCACGGAAGCGAACTGACGGCGACAATACCTCCAAGTACCAGTCCGGCCAGCACCGCCCCGGATTTTCCAAGTTTTCCGCCAATGCCTTCTAACTTACCGAAGGATAGTTTGAAGGGCAAAAAATTCAGCGTTGCCAATCCCATAAATATCGCAATTATACCGGCAAATACTTTCCAGTACCGCCCCAGGCCGCTCTGGGCCATTTGCCCGATAAACCCGGCCGTTCCGCCAATAATCATCAGTGAAATAATCGTTCCCAGGGTAAAGAATAATGCGGATTTTAGCGCCATTTGCCGATTGTTATTCGTCTGTGCTCCGGAATAGCCGACCAGTATCCCCAAAGCCGGCAGGGTGCAACAGGCGCTGGTAACGGCGCTCACCGTGCCAAGAAGCAATGCAAACAGCAATCCCATAGGTTGCGAAGCCACTTGCTGCAAGGTGTTGGTTACATATTCAAGCATCAGTATAACTCCTCAGTTGCAGCCGGACGAGCCGCAGCAGCAGCCTCCCGACTGTGCCGAAGCTATGTATGCCTGCAACAATTTGGTTTCAGTCACTTCCCCGGAGACTGGCACCATGCCTTTGCCCTTAGTGGCAACCAGAATGGCGGGAGTCTGAACCTGAGCGGAAATCGCGGCGTAATCAGGTGAACTGTTCGGCAGAGTATACAAACCCAGATTAATATTTTTTGATTTTAAGGCCAGTTGTGCGGCAATGACAGCGCGGCTTGTCGCATCATCGGCAAGTTCGCTTTTCGGCGCTGGAATAAAGACAAAAACGGTGTCATAGCCGGATGCCGCCTTATTCAAGGAATTAAGCGAAGCAAGATATTCGCCGATCTTGCGGTTTGTTTGAGTTGATTCCGGTGCCGTGGCATTGGTTATTACCGGAGCAATCTTTTCCACCTTTTTGTCCATTTTTATACCTGACGCATCAGAATTATTAACGGTTATACTCTTCGGTGTGGATTGGGCAACGGCAAAGTTGGCTTCTTTTGCACTGTCACTTGAGGACTTCTGTTTTGTGCCGGACGCCTTGTAGATAAAAATACCTGCTACAGCCAGCAGGACAATCAGGCACACCGCCAGCTTTAATTTTTTACTGTTCGAAGACGTTCCGCAATTGCAACCGCATCCTGGCGGACAAATTTCAGTTTCTTCAACATATCTACTTTTTTCTGACAGATCACTCATGGCTTTATTCCTTTTCGTTATTTGATTTTATGTTTTGCCCAAAGCAGAAGCGTCGAACTGAAAACGACTGTCACGCAACCTGCCTCCTGAAATATAATTGCCATTATTGGAGTCATTAACCCAATGACGCTAAGGATCGACACAAAAACAAAATCACATTTTCTACTGCCCGGCTCCCTCTGCTCTTGGCATGATGGTGTAGTTCCACTTTCCAAGCGTATCGTTGTGGATCACGGCTAGTTTTTTTAACTCAGCCTTAGTCGCCTTGA
>CAIKZE010000357.1 GCA_903831825.1 uncultured Lentisphaeria bacterium
AAAGTATGCCTGTTTCGCCGAAACTGGCAAGCAAGGCGGTTTTGGCAAAACCGCCATACTTAAAAACTGAGGAACTATGAAAACATGGGGATGTCTCGCACGGAGACACAAAGGCACGGAGGTAAAACCGTAGTCAGCGAATGAACGCGGTAGCGTCCGCATTCATTCACTGACTACATGTATTATCTTCATTACCTTCATGTTCTTCATGGTGAAAATGTATTTGTTTTTTGTGTCTTTTTGTGTGTTTTGTGGATAAAAAAGGATTTTCTCTGCGGCTTTGTGGCTTAGTGCGAGAAAAAAGGATTTAGATGCGGAAGGTATGCCAGTTTCGCCGAAACAGGCAAAAAGGCGGTTTTGGCAAAACCGCCATACTCAACAGCCAAACCAAACTGACGTTTATACCGATTTCGCAATCTTTACTGGCTTTAATATTGCGAATTGGTATAAGACTGCGATTCGTTATTAAGTTATTTTTCCGCGCGGAGTATCACAAATCCGACTTCCTGAGGCGGTACCAGAAATGTAAGCATTCCCGGTTTTGAATCGTACTTTTTGCAATTCAACATTTTTTTAATATTTAATTTTTCGTTTTTGACAAAATTAAACAGAAAATCATTATCACTGTTATAATTGAAAAGAGTCAACAATATTTCATCGTTTAGCTGATGTGCCGTATAATGCCAATCCGGATTCTTGACAATTATTTTGTAATCCGGCCATTTGTTTAATTCTGAACTGCTTTGAAGCATGTCGGCGGGCTCGAACAGAGAATCCACCCGAATACCTTGCTGATAAAAATTTTCCATGGCCGCCAGATCATTGCTGATCCTGGCGATTGCTTTCCAGTACCTGGCATCCATCTGCTGCGTATAATAATAAACCACGCCATCGGCGCCTTCAGCAATAGCCCCGATCGTTTGTTGACGTATTCTGTCAGGAGAATTGAAGACACTTACGCCTCCATACCGGACAAGCAGAATCGGATAGAGTTTACATGCCGGATTCAAATACTGAATTTCATGTTTCCATTTTCCGGTCTGGAGGGCCGCTTCTTTGGTGGACGCATTGTCGTAACCGCAATAAATCTGAGGCATTATTGCGTCCAGATATTTTGTCATGGTCCCGTTATTGTTGCCCAGGGCACGGGTGGCGATATCATCATTGCCGATGGAAAGCCGGCAGGTAAGCTCAAATTTCACATCGGGATCTCTTTTCTTGAGCTCCTTTGCGATTATGCCTATATATTCCTGAGTCTGCCAGGAACGGAATGCGATCCATTTATTAAAAATGTCCAGAATTGCCGGGTCTTTTGCTTTATACATCAAAAATTTGGATTTGGCATATTCTTTACGGAACTTTTCAAACTGTTCCATTGATAATTTATTGCAATTAAGGAACGCCGCTATTGAGATTTTACTGAATCCGCCGTCTCCGGTCGGTTCGTAATCAACAGTCGCGGTCCCGTTGCCGTTTTTTGCATTTTCAATTAAGATCCGGATTCCGTTATCAACAACTTGAGCCCCGTTGTTGATAACCGCTTGAGGGTCGCAGAAAGTGGCTTCGCAAACCTTGCCCTGGCAGTCAATATCAGGGTAATCTTTATTGTAGAAAAGTGCATGATTGGTGCCGCCGCCGAATAAAACAGACGGTTTGGCCAATTTGTCTTTGCCGATTGACGCCTGATTGTAGTTGATTCCTGTTGCCTTGTAGAATTCGATTATTTCAGAAGCCGCGAAGTCACATGAAGAAACCCCATAATCCCAAAGGCCCAACCGGATTGAATTTAATTTACTCCCCCTGCCGGTGATCTTTTCTGAATTCACGGGCCAGGCATATGTATTGATGTAGTGATTGTCAACAAACATTTTCACCGGCAATTCCCACTGTTTCAGGCAGCCTTCCGGCAGTTTAATGACCGCCTGGAAGTTTTTCCATTCATTCTCCCGTTCTTTTTTGTCCTGCAAGATACTTTCGTCCGACTCGAATTCCACGGTAATTTCATTTCTGTCCGCCAAATCCGTGCGGGAACAATTATATTTTTGTACTTTGAGCGTTTTCGCCCCATAAAACTCTGTTCCGGCAGGGAAAAGGAACTCCAGTTTGATTTTAGATTTCTTGCGTATATTCGCCGGCGCGGTTTTTATAACAAATGTCAGGACCTGTGCCTGTTCCGTGAAAATATATATAGTTTTATCTTTATTGTTGGACGCCGGGATATTCTTTATTTCCCAATCTTCCGGGGAATAAGAGATTTCACTTTTTTGAGGAGTATTTGCCCCGGCGCCTCCCTCTGCCCGGATTGCCGATGAGCAGACCATGATGCCGCAGGCAAGAAGAAGAATCAGATTTTTTTTCATGTTGTTTCCTTTATTTCATTGCCGCTTATGGTCATCAAAAAAATTCCACCAACGCCATTGCGGAACAGTATTGCCGCTCGTATTGCTGTTTGTTGATAAAATAAGCCATGGCGGATCATTATTCGGTTTTATGCGCGAAACTGACAGACCCCCGAAAAGTACCGGATAATTGGCATGCCGGATAATGTACGGGTTGCTTTCAAAGTCACACGCCACTAAAGCCAGGGTCATATCTTTATCAATTCTGCCAGTGGGTTTTTCGGGTACGTACCCCTGGGCCTGCCCCCGCATTGTGTATGACACATAAATGGCCCCCGGGGGATTTGCCCATGAATATTCCATCCACTTTCTCCTGTCATACCCCCCTGCGCTCGAAGAACAGTAAAACACCCATTTATTGTCGAGATATCTCCCTTGCCACAAAAGCCCTTCTCTTGTCCATCCGCCGTATGAAGTATCATAAACCCCGCTGTAGGTATAGCGCGCATCATTCCCGCTGGGCCACCATGCATTATTATCAGCGGTATACATGCTTACGGCATTGCCTATTTGCTTGAGATTGCCGACACATAAAATTTCGCGCGCTTTTTCCTTGGCTTTATTCAGCGCCGGCAATAGCATTGAGGCGAGGATGACGATGATTGCGATCACAACAAGGAGTTCAACAATCGTAAAATTTTGTTGTCGCCTATTAGATTTCATTTTTTCCGCCTTTCATTATTATTTTCTTTACTGGTTGCGTTCATATTTATTTTAATTGAGATTTCTCTTCTTGAGGAGTGCAGTTGATTATGGTCTCATCCCAATGCGGATAAGCAGGACCGGAATTGACGGTACGGACATGCAGCTTCGGATAAACGATTTCCCGGCAGGGAGTTTTTAGGAGAGCGTGCCGCACCAGCAGCTCAGCCTGTTTGCCCAGACAAAATCCAACCGAAGAAATCGGCAGCGGGAAATTCCATACCGTATGATCATTGTTAAAACCGTACAACAGGATTTTACGGAAATGCTCATTGCCGTTTTCCAGCAGACAGCATCCTCCGCCAATGGCGAAAACATCGTTCATGTAAGCAATCGCCCCAATTTTCGGAAATTGCCGGAGCAGTTCGCGGGTGGCATTGTAACTTTTTTGACCGGCAAGCCGGAGATAATCTTCAACTTCAAACTCGATATCTGGAAAAGAAAAAACAAAATCAGCGATGATCTGTTCCAGCGTCAGATGCGGAAAAACTTGCTGAAGGCTTTGCAAACGACTGCAGTCGCTGACGACATCTTTTGCCTGGCAAATCAGTTTAAAGTTGTCGCCTGTCTGCTCTTTGAGATGCCGGAAAATTGCTGTCGCTCCGTAAACGGCGCCATTGCTGACCCAGCGTTCAAAATTGCCGGAGTTGCTAATCAGCGATAACTCATTTTTTTCAATTTCATTTATAATCGCTTCATGGCCGTACGGGCAACCCAGCAGCACAAAATGTTCAACGCCGCGTCCGATCAGCGTTCGGATTTTTTCCAGATTTTTTTCTGGATCATTACTGAAGGTACTGCAGTAAGCGGAATACCCCAGTTGATCAAATTCAGAAATCATCCGCATAATCAATTCCAGAACATATTCTTCGGTATTCATCTGCGGCATGGAATTCAGAATGGCAACGGTCTTGGTTTTTAGCCCTTTCATCAGCTTGTAACCGAAATTGGTTTGATAACCCAGTTCCTGGGCCGCCTGAATTACCCGCAGTTTGGTGGATTCCGAACTGTAGTTATAAGCCCGGCCATTGAGAATCTGCGATACGGTCGAAATTGCCAATCCGGTTTTTTCCGCAATCTGTTTCAGTGAATTTTTTCCTGCCATCGCCATGTCCCGGTTTATTTAGTAATTTACCATACGTAATGATTTTGTATTAATATTATACATGGTCCTTTTTAATTTGTCAATACCCTATACGCAATGATTTTGTATAAAAAATTAGACAGTTCTAATAATGCCGATTCCATAATTTTTCACAAGTTTTAAAAATGCATTTTACCGCGTTGTTTTAGCTTACATCCGCTGTTTGGATTGACAAAATTACTATATATAAATATGGGTCTTCACCAGAATTTGTGGGTTCATGGCCGAAAATAGCGTTTGATAGAGATACCGCAGGTTCTTCATTCAGTAAAGTGCTCAATCCGGCATAACCGGTCGCAGGCTCCCTATTATTCCGTTTGATCTCT
>CAIKZE010000358.1 GCA_903831825.1 uncultured Lentisphaeria bacterium
ACTCCAAATTTTAATTGTCATCATTCACCGGACTAAAGTCCGGTGCTACAATATGTATCGCTCCGCCGGAGCTTGTTTTGACTGTTTCTATAAGAGTTATGACATAAAAGTGTCAACTACCTTTTGAAACATGCCAAAAAATAACTAGAGACCGGCATTGTGTGTTTTTCAAATTTATTTACCCGGAAAAACCTCAACTTCACAAGTTTCGCGAAATATAGCAAGGTGATTTTATTTATTTATCAGATATTCTACATCAAAAGATTTAGGTACATCTTTTTTAGCCGCTGGAGTATTTGTAATATCTAAATACATAAGTTTCTTTCCGGCTAATGGCTGTAGATTTGAAACTAACGTGTTGCGAAGCAGTAATTTTTTTATAGGTGATACGACGAGCGGAGTAATATCAGTTACTTTAGTGTTGTCAAGGTAAAGTTCCTCTAAAGGCATTCCGTATAATATATCTATTTGCGTAACTCTGGTGTAGGATATGTCCAAATACTTTAATTTCATCTCTCTCAATGCAGAAATTTTTTCCAAGGGACAACTTCGGAGAATTAATTTTTCAATATACATTCCTTTAATCGGACTGATATCGTATAGCTCGGCTTTATCATAAGTAATAGATTTATGATAAGTAACAAATGGGCCTTTTGGCTCATCTTTAACTGTTTTGTTTGACAAATCAAGGCCATATACTTTACCGCTGCTATTTTTCAGCAATTCATATTTTTCGTTCCATTCAGGATTGAGCTTTTTCAGTTCTGTTACAACGTCCCACCAATCCATGGTCTTGCCATTGACAAATACAATTTTATTGTCAAATGACGCAAAACTTAACTTATCGCATCCAGTAGTTATGAATAAGCAAGTCAATAACAATATAAGTTTCCCGATATAATTTGACTTTCGTTTTGGTGTTTTCCTGCGGCGACTCATTGGTTTTTCGCCTCTTTATATATTCGATGACATTTTCTGATTCCAACGCTTAAAACCGTTTCCCTCAAATCAAAATATAGCCGGACAGGTAATATTATGCAAGAATTGAAGCCCCCTAAATTCCGGATTGCAGTATTTCCCGGGATCGCCAATCTCCTGATTGGCTTTTCCTTCGCCACTCGGGAGAGTGGCGTTCCCAGGGTAAAAGCCTGCGATTTTTGCCGCAAAAAACCTGAATTTCAAAAATGCATTTTACCGCGTTGTTTTAGCTTATTATGGCCGCTTCTGTTGACAAATCTGCTAATAGGTAAAAGGGCATCGCATGACGCAATGACGCAAAAAACAAAAAAATATGAGGATTGGTATCATGGCGGTGTAAATCCCAAAAACGTTAAAGCCATTCTGCATGGGGTGTCGTCTTCCGCATGGGCGGGAAACAGACGGTTGTCCGGTTTGGCAGTCCATAAATAGTCCATACAGTCCATGTAGTCCATGTAGTCCATAAACCGGCTGCCGGAAACAAAGCATGGGAATAATGGGAAGAATGGGATTGGGCAGGGGTGTCCAAAATGTGGTTACAGCATGTCCAAAATGTCTTATGGGTCTTATGGGTCTTATGGGTCTTATGGGTCTTATGGGTCTTATGGGTCTTATGGGGCCGCTGGGTTTTGTACAACGAAGGAATGCGGGATGCAAGGCTGTCCAAAATGGACGGGCGTGGTGTCTCCCGCGACTGCGGGAAGACGACGTAGGTGTCCAGAATGAAAATTGAAAATTATGAAAAGCAATATGTTCAAAGGGACTCCAAAACTCGGAAATGTTGGACTAGCTTTACTTGGATTTATTCTGACTACTGACTACTGGCTACTGACTTCTGGCTGTTCAAGTGGTGTCCGGAATGAGGCGGTCAGGGAGTCCAGAATGGCTGTGTAATTTTGCCTGGATTTATTCTGACTACTGACTACTGGCTACTGACTTCTGGCTGTTCAAGTGGTGTCCGGAATGTCCGGAATGGCTGTGTAAATTTGCCTGAATTTATTCTGACTACTGACTTCTGGCTACTGACTTCTGGCTGTTAAAGCGAGTCCAGCCAAAAACCATTGACGCGTTGCAAAAAAGCTGGAGTTAATGGCAAAAAAGTGAATTTATATATTTGTATTAATAGGTTTAAGATGTTACATTAATTCGATTTTTGGTAATTCTTTAAGGAGGACCGCGCAGTTGGTCACAATAACTAAATTGAGAGATTACTGTTCTGTTGCGCTGACAGCGTCGCTGCTGTTATTTTCTATTTTATTTTTGTCCGCCTGCGACAAAGCCAATAATCACCTGACCCTTGGAAATCTGAGCGATCACTTTGCCCGGTGCGGGCTTAAAGTGGAGTCGGTGCAGCCGTTGGAGCCGGGCGTTTTAAAGGCTACCAGCGCGATGGCCGTGACGATCAGCGGCAGGGAAATCGGCATTTATAAATACGACACGGGCCTGGACGTCCAGAAAAAAAGAATTGCCCGTATTGCCGATGACGGATTTATTTATATTGTGGGCTTGAAGTACCCGGTCCTGGTCAACGGTTCATTCGTGATGATCGGCGCTCATTCCCACCCCCAGAAAACTGAAATAGTAAAAGCATTTAATAGTTTTAAGTAAAGGCGATGCCGCGGCGCGGTCTTTGACTGCCGCCCGGCTAAACCTGTAGAATTTGGTATATCAATACCAGAAGTAAAATAAAGAAAGGAAGAAGGTATGGCGTCATCTAAATGTGACAAGAAGTATGTTTATTTCTTCGGCGGCAAAGACTCCGAAGGAACGGCATCAATGAAAGAGCTGCTCGGCGGCAAAGGTGCGAACCTCGCTGAAATGGCGAAACTTAATCTGCCGGTACCGGCTGGTTTTACCATTACCACTGAATGCTGCGTGGATTACTTTAAAAACGGATCGAAGAATCCCGCTTCTCTCGAAAAAGAAGTCATGGCGGCTCTGGCGCGTGTTGAAAAAGTCATGGGCCTGAAGTTCGGCGATCCTGCCAAACCGCTGCTGGTCTCCTGCCGTTCCGGCGCCCGCAGTTCGATGCCCGGCATGATGGAAACCGTGCTTAACGTCGGTCTCTCCACCAAAACCATCCCCGGCCTGATCAAGAAAACCAAAAACGAACGTTTCGTTTATGATGCTTACCGCCGCCTGATCATGATGTATTCTGACGTCGTGATGGAAAAGGCCGAAGGCATTGAACCCGTCGGCAAAGGCATCCGCAAGCTCCTCGACGAGCAGATGGTAGAGTTGAAGAACAAAAAGGGATATACCTCCGATACTGATTTGTCTATCGCCGATCTGAAAAAACTCTGCGCGGATTTCAAGGTCACCATCAAGAAAGTATTGAAGAAGGAATTCCCGGATGACGCCATGAAACAGCTTTGGGGCGGCATCGGCGCCGTATTCAAAAGCTGGAACGGCAAGAAAGCCGTCTCTTACCGCCGCATCGAAGGCATTCCGGACGAATGGGGCACAGCCGTCAACGTCCAGAGCATGGTCTTCGGCAATATGGGCGACAGTTCCGCCACCGGCGTTGCATTTACCCGCGACCCCGCCACCGGCGATCACAAATTCTACGGCGAATGGCTGGTCAACGCCCAGGGCGAAGACGTCGTGGCCGGAACCCGTACTCCGAGCCCGCTGAACGATTCCACCAAAAACGAGCAGAACAAGCATCTGGAATCCATGCAGAAGATGCTGCCGAAAACCTATAAAGAACTCAGCGCAATCCGCGACACGCTCGAAAATCACTACAAAGATATGCTTGACATCGAGTTCACCATCCAGGAAAACGTTCTCTACATGCTTCAGTGCCGCGTCGGTAAACGTACCGGCACCGCCGCGCTGAACATGGCGATGGACATGCTCAAGGAAAAGCTTATCACCGAAGAAATGGCGGTGACCAGACTTTCCCCGGCGCAGCTCGACGAACTGCTGCACCCGATTCTGGACCCGGCTGCTGAAAAGAAAGCCAAACTGATGGCCAAGGGCCTGCCTGCCGGACCCGGCGGCGCAGTCGGCAAAATTGTGTTCTCCTCCGAAAAAGCAGTCGAATTTGCCAAGAAAAACGTCAAGACCATTCTGGTCCGCGAAGAAACCAACCCCGAAGACGTCGAAGGCATGCGCGCCGCTGAAGGCATCCTGACCGCTCGCGGCGGGATGACCAGTCATGCAGCACTCGTTTGCCGCGGCTGGGGCAAATGCTGTATCGTCGGCGCCGGTGCGCTCGACATTGATGATCATGCCGGTTATTGCAAAGTCAACGGCAAGACCTACAAGGAAGGCGATGTTATCAGCTTGAACGGTACCCGCGGTTATGCCTATGAAGGCGCGGTCTCCACGATGGATTCCAGCGAAAATCCGCGTTTCCAGAAATTCATGGCGATTGCCGACAAGTTCCGCAAGCTCGGGGTTCGCGCTAACGCCGACACCCCGGAAGATGCCGCTCTGGCCCGCGGCTTCGGCGCCGAAGGCATCGGCCTGTTCCGTACCGAACATATGTTCTACGGCAAGAACAGCGAAAAACCGCTCTTCTATCTGCGCAAAATGATTCTGAGCAACACCACTGCGGAACGCATCAAAGCGCTGAATGAGCTTTTCCCGTTCGTCAAGAAAGATATTAAAGCCACCCTTGAGGCAATGAAAGGCCTCCCGGTTACCTTCCGTCTGCTCGATCCGCCGCTGCATGAATTTGTGCCGACCAAGGCCGAAGCCCAGAAAGAACTGGCTAAAGCCCTCGGCATTAAAGTTACTGACGTTCAGAAGCGCGCCGACGGCCTGCATGAATCCAATCCGATGATGGGACACCGCGGCGTCCGCCTCGGCATCACCTATCCCGAAGTCAGCGAAATGCAGATCCGGGCGATCCTGGAAGCTGCCGCTGAAATCATCGTGAAGGGCACCAAGTGCAAACCGGAAATCATGATCCCGGTCACCTGCGACGTTGCCGAGCTCAAGGCTCAGAAAGTGATCATTGCCGCCGTTGCCGAAGAAGTCAAGAAGAAATTCCAACTCAAGACTCTTGAATACATGGTCGGCACCATGAACGAAATCCCGCGCGCCGCGCTGCTGGCGGACAAGATGGCCGAAGAAGCCGAGTTCTTCTCATTCGGTACCAACGACCTGACCCAGATGACGTTCGGCTTCAGCCGCGACGACATCGGCGGGTTCCTGGGCGATTACCTCGACAAGAATATTCTGTCCAGCGATCCGTTCCAGACCATTGACCAGGATGGTGTCGGCCAACTGATTAAACTCTCCGTCAAGCTCGGACGCCAGACCAGGGAAAACCTGAAGATCGGTATTTGCGGCGAACAGGGCGGCGAAGCCAAGTCCGTTGAATTCTGCCACAACGCCGGGCTCAACTACGTTTCCTGCAGTTCGTACCGTGTTCCGATTGCCAGACTTGCCGCCGCGCAGGCCGCAATCAAGTCAGCGAAAGCTGCTAGGAAAGCCGCTGCTCCCGCAGTCAAGGCTGTTGCAAAGAAGGTTGCTAAGAAGAAATAATTTTCTTCTGACATCCAGATAATTGAACGCTCCGGAATCGAAATTCCGGAGCGTTTTTTTATTGAGGGAAGCAGGAATAAATAAGTATAAACGGATTACAGACGGACTGGATTACAAAGCTGATGGATAAGACCGCCTGCTGCGGCCGCGACGACAGCGGAGAGAAAAAATGCCGACGCGGAACGCAGCAAACGGGAAATAAACTTGTTTATATTATACAGCATTCAAACGATTTTTGTTAAAAAAATCATAAGAAAGTCAAGAAAAAAGCGTCTAAAACAGAGAATTGGCATACTTTTTTATGGAAGGACTGTTTTAGAAGCGGCTGAAGGAACGATAGTTACCATTCAGCCGTATCTTCATGGGGAGCTGGTTTATTTAGTTTTTGACGACTTCCAGAATCACCACATTTTCGCTCGGTACATTCTGCTGTCCGTTTTTAAAGCCGGTGCTTACGTCCGCGATTTTATCAACTACATCCATGCCTTCAATGACTTTGCCGAATACGCAATAACCGTACTGCTGGTCGTTAGGAGCGCTGTAGTCCAGAAAATTATTGTCTACGGTATTGATGAAAAACTGCGCGGTGGCGCTGTGCGGATCGGAGGTTCTGGCCATCGCGAGGGTTCCGCGTTTATTGCTGATCTTGTTTCCCGCTTCATTGTTGACCGGGGAGTGAGTCGGTTTTTGATTGAACTTAGTATCGAATCCGCCGCCCTGGATCATGAACCCCTTGATCACCCGGTGAAAAATGGTGTTATTGTAATGTCCGTCCGCAACATATTGCAGGAAGTTTTTGACGGTTTCCGGCGCTTCCTGGTCAAACAGCTTCACTTTGATGTCGCCCATGGAGGTTTTAATGGTGACGATGCTTTGTTTCCCGCCATTTGCCTTTGAATCCGCGCTGATGGCAGTTGAGAAAATCAGACACCCGAGAACAGTTGCGAGTAAAAGTTTCATTTCGTTCCTCTTTGAAATAATTATTGAGACTCTGGATACACTTGCTTATTGTATAGTTAAAAAAAGCGAAATCAAGGGAAAAGTTCTTTTTTTGAGACGTTGAAACACATTTATTCAGAAATGGCTGAAGAGATGGGAGTTGTCGGCCAGCCATTTCTTCCGCTGGACATAGTCGGGACACATGATTCCAACGGTGTGCCAGAAGCGCGCTGAATGGTTCATCTGTTTAAGATGGGCCATTTCGTGGGCGATAATGTAATCGAGGATGGGTTCCGGACACATAATCAGCCGCCAGGGGAAATTCAGCGCACCTTTGCAGGTGCAGGAACCCCAGCGCTGATTGGCGGAATTGATTTTTACCGCGCTGTGCTTCAATTCGAATGCCGCTGCCAGGGCGTTAACCTTTGCGGTGATAAGCTTCCGGGCGGTTTTCCGGAACCAGGCTTCCAGCCGTTTTTTGACGAATGCCGGGGGGGCGGGGGGAGTGTAAAAGGCTTTGTCAAAAACGATATCGGCAGGCAGATCCTCCCGGAAAACCAGCGGATATTTTTCGCCGAGGAAATAAAAAAGGTCGCCTTTGTTAAAGGTTTCCGCCGGAACGTCCTTTTTGCGTTCCTCCGCCAGCTTGCGCTTGGCAATGATCCAGTTGCGATACTTGTCGATGGTATCCTGAATCGCCTGATCCGGAATCCGCAGCGGCGCGCGCACAATGACTTTCCCGTCATCCTTGACCTGGATCACGATGCTGCGCCGCCTGCTTCTGATGATTTTGTCCACTGTTTTCATTGGATTCCCAGCCCCAAAGCGGCATTTACCTGGTGCAATGCGGAATTTTAGTCCGCGATAGCTTCCAGAATCAATACGTTTTCCACCGGCACATCCTGATGCCCGTTCTTCGAGCCGGTCCGGACGCCCTTGATTTTATCAACAATATCCATCCCCTCAGTGACTTCGGCGAACACGCAGTAGCCGTAATGCTGTGAAGTCGGAGCCTTGAAGTCCAGAAAACTATTATCCGCAACGTTGATAAAGAACTGTGCGGAAGCGCTGTGCGGGTCCATTGTCCTGGCCATCGCAACGGTGCCGCGCTTATTGCTGATCTGGTTGGCCGCTTCGTTTTTGACCGGAGCGCGGGTCGGCTTCTGGGTGAATTTGGTGTCGAAACCGCCGCCCTGGATCATGAAACCATTGATTACGCGGTGAAAAACAGTATTGTTGTAATGTCCGTCCTTGACGTATTGCAGAAAATTTTTGACGGTTTCCGGAGCTTCCTTGTCAAACAGTTTCAGTTTGATATCGCCCATTGATGTTTTTAGCGTGACCATAAATAACCCTTTCTGTTTTTTTAATAATGAATTACTATAATAAGCTAATGTTGCAATTAAATCAAAAGCCATGTCAGTTTTTTATGAGAAAAACTTCTTGAGAAACCCGGAGCGGTTGCTGGTGATTGAATCGACCCTCATTGCTTTAAATCTTGCCGCTTGTTCTGGTTCGTCAATCGTCCAGACGTGAAATTCGAAGCCGGCATCATGAATTTTCCGGATAAATTCAGCATCGATAAAATCAGCATAACAGGAATCAACCCCGTCCGCGCCGGTCCGGCGCAGGACGGTGATAATTTCTTCGGCGGACGGATGACGGTTTTCGTCATAATCGCATAACCAGCAGGCTTTTAGCTTTGGCAACACCTTTTTAGTGTCGAGAATAGCGGCCTGGTCGAATGAAATAATGACGATCTGGTCGTCCGCCAGCGCGGATTTTTCCAGAACCGGTTTCAGCCGGTTGATTATGACCGGGTCGCTTTTGATCTCGATAAAAACTTTCATGCCGGGCTTGACGACGGCAAGCAGTTCCGCCAGCAGCGGGATTTTCTCGCCCTGCCGCTTCGGAGCTTTCCAACTGCCGAAATCCAGTTTCCGCAGTTCCGGAAACGATGTTTCCGCTACTTTTAACGCCGCGTTCGACGTCCGTTTCGTGTCCGCGTCGTGAATGCAGACGATTTCGCCGTCGCGCGTCAAATGAATGTCGCACTCAATGCCGTCCGCCCCGCTTTGTGCGGCCAAACGGAACGCGGACATGGTGTTTTCAGGGGCGTCAAACGATTCCCCGCGATGGGCGATCCATAACATTTTTAGCATCTTTGTTTTAGTTTTCTATGTTTTAAACGTTCATAAAATACTTGAAATTATACATAAACTCTTACCCTTGTCACCTTTCTTTCTGAACCGTATTCGATCCATTCTGACTCCTGACTTATGGGTTTGCGGGCAAGGCCCGCCTTAATTAGGCCCCCGTTTCAAAGGGGAATTTGTATTGTTGCAGATCGAGTTCTTTTTTGAGCTGGAGCATTTGCTTCTGCAACACTGCGGGGACCGGCACGCCTTTGTCGCAGCGTTCCAGCCAGTTCAGGTATTCTTTTTCGCCGGCGGTGTAGATTTTCTGCTCGCCGGGGGCGCGTTTCGAGTTGCGCAGTTGGCGCAGTATCTCGCCGGAGGCTTTTTTGAATTCCGCCGGTTCGATGAAGGCGGCAATATCAATGGCGATGAAGAAATGGCCCAGATGATAAGGCCGTTTGGAACCGTCGGCATTGAATCCCAGCAGGCCTTTCAGGAACGCGCCCTGCTGCAGCGCGGCGGACAGGATTTCGACTACCGTGGCGTAACCGTAACCTTTGTAGCCTCCGCCGTCTTCGCCGATGCCGCCCAGCGGAGTCAGCGAGGCGGTGCCTTTAACCAGGTCGTCCAGTATCTGATGGGTGTCGGTGCGGGACTGACCGTCTTCGCCGATGACCCAGCCCGGCGGCAAGGCTTTGCCGATGCGGTCGTAAACTTCGATTTTACCGCGCTGCGAAACCGATGTGGCGCAGTCCAGGAAGAACGGAAACGCTTCATCCGTCGGCATGGCGAAGGTCAGCGGATTGGTTCCCAGCATGTTTTCCACTCCGAAGGTCGGGGCGATGGACGGGCGGGCGTTGGTGCCGGCGATGCCGATCATATCGTTGTCGGCGGCCATCAGCGCATAATACCCGGCGATGCCGTAATGGGTCGAGTTCCTGACCGCAACCATGCCCATGCCGTATTTTTTGGCCTTGTCGATTGCCATCTGCATGGAACGTTTGGCGATGACCATGCCCATGCCGTCGTGGCCGTCAATTACCGCCGTGGTCGGGCCTTCCCGGACGATCTCGAAATTCGTCACCGGGTTCTGGATGCCTTCTTTGATCCGGTCGTAATAGATCGGTTTCAGCCTGCCGATGCCGTGCGAATCGATCCCGCGCTTATCGGCGGCAATCAGCACTTCGGCGCAGACTTCCGCGTCCTTTTCCGGCACGCCGATGCCCATGAATACGTCTTTCATAAAACGTTCCATGGTCTCAAACGGTATCCAGCAAGCTTCGTTTTGCATAAATCCACCTTTAGTATCTTTGTTTTAGACTTCTATGTTTTAAACGTTTATAAAATTGCCATATTAAACGGCCTGTTTATCAAGTAGTTGCGTATCGAAAGAAGGTTGTGACGGAGCACAACCCTCCATTGGATTATCCGCCATTGCAATTGTTCCACTGTTTTTTTGAATTTCTGGTTTCCATTCTGACTTCTGAATTCTGACTCCTG
>CAIKZE010000359.1 GCA_903831825.1 uncultured Lentisphaeria bacterium
GACGGCCAGCCCAGTCTTCCCAGATTATGAAAACCGTTGAGTGGAGACCCTGTCCAAAATGTCCGAGTCGTCCGACAGGTCCGACTAGTCCGTGTCTCCCGCGAATGCGGGAGGCGCGGGGGTGTCCAGAATCAGTTGGTCTTTGGTTTTATTCTGACTACTGACTTCTGACTACTGACTACTGGCTGTTCATGCGGTGTCCAAAATGGTCATAAAACTGAAAAGCGTTGTGCGGAAGAGCCCTCTATCGTCTCGGAAATGTAAAGAACGTGAATGATAAAAACAAGAAAAAACGGTTATGCTGGAGATGTCTCTAAAAGCTCTGGAATGCGGGTGTTTTCCGCAACTGCGGGAAGCGGGGCTGGTGTCCAAAATGAGGAGTAGAGGTGTCCAAAATGGTTTTGTTGTAGTGACCGTCCGTTTGTTCTTAATGAAATTAATGATTTTATGGTACAGAAAAGAAATTTTGAGTGTATATTAGATGAAGTTTTTTAATTTAAAATATAAGCGGACCGGTTAGAGGTTAGATTGGAATAAAATGTTTTCGAACAGGGTTATCAGGCACGGATTGAATTTATCAATCATGAGTGCGGTTATGTGGTCGTTCTTTTTCGCGGCGACCGGCGGCCCGGTGCTTGCCGGGTTGCTGCTGGCGTTAAAGCTGGATAACTTCCAGATCGGACTGGTCAATTCCACGTTAGTATTGTTTCTGCCGTTCCAGATTGTCGGGGCGGTAATTCAGCAGCGGTATTTCAACCGGAAGCGTTTCTGGTTCTCGATGATATTTTCCTATTATTCTTCATTTGTGCTGATTCTGCTGCTCATCGCCATCTGGCCCGGAATCAGTCACACGGCGGCGGTGTTCATGCTGGTGACGATCTTTGCCGTCGGCCAGATGGCCGCGCAGCTTGGAACTTCAGTCTGGTTCGCCTGGATGGGCGATCTTATTCCCCAGAATGAAAGCAACAATTTCTGGAACCGCCGGAGCGGCCTCGCCCAGATATCAATGGTCATCGGGTCGGTGTCAATGGGTCTGCTGATTGACGCACTCGGCCGGGGGCAGCGCTTTACCTATGTGTTAATGTATGCGTTCGGCACCATTTTCGGCTTCATTTCGCTGTTCATGCAGGCAAAAGTCCCGGACCCTGACCTTACCGCCAGGACCAATCGCCAATCGATATGGCTGAAATTCCGGCTCACCTGGCGGAATCAGCGGTTTCGCCAGCTTTTATATTTCTTCGGTTCCCAATCCCTGGCCGGCTGGATAATCGCGCCGTTTATCTTTATCTACCTGCAAAATACGCTTAATTTAAGCATGACAACAATCCAGTTGTTGACCGCGTTAAGCTGCACGGTCGGCTTTTTCTCGACTTACGCATTCCGGGTCATCGGCAAAAAATACGGGCGCAAACCGATCGCCATCGTCTGCGCGTTTACCAAAGGGATTGAGTTCATCTGCTGGTTCTTTTTGATGCCGGGTTCCAGTTGGGTGATGGCCTTGCCGGCGTTTATTGTGGGCGGCTTTGTCAATATCGGACTGGCCACCTGTTCTTTTTCGCTGATAACGTCTGTGGAGAGAAAGAAAAATCAGAGTTTTTCAATCGCGGTGTTTTTTGCGGTGATCGGCGTGGTAAGCTTCGTCAGTTCGTTCTTCAGCGGTATCGTATATGACTGGATCGGTTCGCTCAGCTTCCTCAATCACCATACCCTTTCGCCGTTCAATGTGCTGGCGCTGATCGTGGCGGCAGCTTATTTTCTCAGCGTACTGCTGTTTTTGAATTTTAAAGAGGACGGGGCCGTTTCAACCGTCAACGTAGTGAAAAACCTGCTTTCGCTGAACCCGTTCCGGACGGTGTACCACGCCTACATGCTTTCCTGTCCGCTGGAGGAAAAAAGCCGGGTCGAAACGCTGTCCAAGGCGGAAGGCAATCTCATCGCTTCCGACCTGATGTCCGACCTGTACAATCCGTCCAGCCAGGTGCGCGAAAGCGCAGTATGGAATATCGCCCGCAAGGGTTCCGGAGCCGACCCGCAGCTTGAATCTGAACTGATTAAAATCATGGACATGCCTGAACTGGGCATGCAGGCCGCCGTCGCGAAAGCACTCGGTCAGATGCGCTCCGCGAAAGCATCGCTGGTGCTGGCAAAATATATGCGCGGCAGAGATGTTTCGCTGGCCCAGACCTGCGTTGCGTCATTAGGGATGATCGGCGACAAAACCGCCATTAACGAATTCGATGCTCTGCTTGCGATTGACCGTTTCCGGCCAATCTGGCCGGCGGCAGCGGAAGCGCTGGCCAAATTGGCCGGGTTCCGGCATACCAGAAAAATCTATCGGGCCTATGCGGTGGAAAGCAACTGGGTATTGAAAAAACAGCTTCTGATTGCCCTGGGCAATACCCTTACCGCAAAAAAGAAAAAAGCCTTCAGCATTTTCGAAGAGGAAGAAAAACAGCCGGGCTCGGCGACTGACGAAATGTTGAAATTCATCCATGCCGAACTGGAATCAGCCGGTATTTCAGATGACGAAAAGAAATTGCTGGAGCATTCTTTCGAAGATTTCGATCATGACCGCTTTGCCTCCAGCCTTGAAAAAATCCTGGCGGTGCTGCTGAATTCCTTGAAGATACTGCCGGAAGAACAGAGATTCCTGAACGTCCATATCGATGCCAGATTAAGCACGTTTTTCAATCCGGGCGGCCAGGTCAAACACCCGGAACTGCTGAAAAATGAATACACTTCAGTCACGGTATGGCTGCTGGTGAATCTGTGGACCGAGCTTAAATATTCAGGCGGCAATCTGAACCGTTTTGTTTTCCTGACCGCCCTGCACGCCATCCGTTCATTGCTTGAAGAAAACAAACAGTAATTATTTTTAAAGAGTTCCGATATAGGGGATATTGCGCAGAAACTCATTGCAGTCCAGGCCGTAGCCGACGACAAATTTATCGGGGATGTCAAACCCTATCCAGTCGGCCTGAACCATGCCCTGTCTTCTGCTCTGCTTATTCAACAGCGCACAGGTTTTTATGCTCGCGGGGTTAAATTTATGGTAATATTCAATGATTTTACTGATGGTCAGTCCGGTATCAATGATGTCGTCAAGCAGCAGCAGATGTTTGCCGGCAGGGTCGAGCTTAGGCTGTGAGCGGAAACGGATTTCCCCGCTGGATTGCTCCCCGATGTAAGATTCCACGGCCAGAGTGTCAAACTGCATCGGAACCGTGATATTCCGGATGAGGTCGGCGGCAAAAAGCAATGCCCCATTGCATATCGCGGCAACCAGCAGCGGCTTGCCCTGGTAATATCCGGAGATTTCACATCCCAGTTCAGCCGTTCTTTTTTGAATCCGCCGGCGGCTTATCAGCGGTTTCGGATTTGGCGGGTTCATTCTGCGGTTTAACATCCTTTTGTATTTTATTCCTGCTGTCATTAACTGCAATTTCTTTTTTCATCAGGAAATCAATATCAGCTTTGAGTCTTTTCGCCAGCAGTTCAGCGCATATTGACATGGCCCTGGCGAAATCCGCCGGGTTTTCTTTTTCAAAGTTGGACGTCAACACGCAGGAATTATTGATCATTTCAATCTCGCTGGAGGATTGATTGCGGGTTATGCGGTAGGATACCCCAAGCGAAGCCTTTTTGCTTTTCAGGTCAATTATGAACATGAACACCGTGCCGGACACCTCAAATTCAGTTTTCGCATTACCGTCTGAAGTGATTTTATCATCACTGAAAGCCGCCTGGAGGTAGCGGGAGATCATCATGTCCGGCGGCTGCACCCATTTATTGTATTCATCAACCATGACCTTGGATTCCCCGCTGCGGTAAACCATTTTGTATTTGCCGGTTTCAATATTTTTAAAGATATTGACTTTCACCACGGCGCCGTCAGGCAGAATTTTTTCGGGACTGCTCAGATCGAAATAGCCGACCTCGTTATACGAGGCTTCTCTGAACAGACATCCCGTCAATATGACCGAAAAAAATACCCCGGACAATGCGATCAATAAAATATTTCTCATAATTCTTATCCTCCTTCAGGCAAAACTGCCGTCAATTATTTTTCAGCGGCGGAATCCTCAATACCTGTCCCGGCATCATGCGGTTTTCCGATCCCAGTTCCGCTTTATTTTCATCCTGTATCAGCTTATAATATTTCGAGGCCCCGTAAAACTGCTTCGAAATCTTCGTTAATGTATCACCGGATTTAACGGTATAAAAGCGCATTTTCATCATTTCCGGCACAGAAACTGACTCCGGTGACGGCAGCACGGCAGTTTTTTCTTCCGCTTTTGCTTCCGGCAACGTTTCCGGTTTAGCTTCAGCCGTTTTTTCGGGAACAGCGGCTGTAGCGGCGACTGGATTTTCCGCAGGCGTCGAAGCCGCCGATACCTGTTCAACAGTATTCGCGGCAGGCGGAGATGTCCGTGCAGGCTGCCGCGGATTCACTTTTTCCAGCGCCGCCAGCGTTTTCGAATGCTCTGATTTAAGTGCGTTGAGCGCGTTAACAGCTTGGGCTGTTTCCTCCTCCGCATTTTTAGACTTCTGTACTTCTTCGCTGTAAAGTTGTTGCAGTCTTTTGTTTTCAGCATCAAGCTTCTTCTGTTTATCGCTGGATGCTGCCAGGTCTGTTTCAATCTTCTTCTGCTTTTCCATAGATATGGTTAAATCAGCGTCAAATTTCTCTTTTTCAGATTGAACGGAAGTTAACTGGTTGTTCAATTGAGCAATATTCTTTTTGCCTTCTTCTATAGCCGTCACCATTTTATTATGATCTTCGACCAGTCTCTTTATCCTGATATCCGCTCCGGCCAGTTCGTCCTGCAAGGAAGCAACTACTTCAGGGTCGTTGAATTTAGTCTTCATCTTTACATAATACTTGCGTTTCGCCGTCGCCAGCCATTTTTCGGCATTTTTCGCTTCAGCGGAATCCGGGGACAGCCGGATAAATTCCTGATAATGATAAATAGCATTTATCTGGGAATCCAGGTTTTCATCGTAAATGCCGGCCATAATCAGATGCGTTCTGGCGGAATCCGGCCTGACGCGCAGATACTTCTGGAAATATTTAATTGCTTCGGCATAGTTCTCTTTTTCCAGTTCCCGCTTCCCCTGCTTGAACAGCGGATGTCCGACATCATTGCTTTCCATAAAGTCACAGCCGGCGGCCAGACAGACTAATATGGTCAATATTCCGCGTAAAAATTTATTCATCATTGATTTGATCCTCTAATTCCTCTTGCTTTTTGTTTCTCGAACAGCAGAATCGCCGCGCCGCAAACTGCTGCGGTTTCCACCCGCATAATCCAATTCCCGATACTGAGTTTATTGAAACCGTGTTCAAGCATCAGCTTCTCCTCCTCGGGCGTGAAGCCGCCTTCCGGCCCGACAAACCAGGCGATCTCACTGCCGGATTTTGCGATTGCAGCATCTGTTACAGGGGCATCCGGCGCACCAAAAAACGGAGTCACCGGCTGTACGGCGACGGACTTTACCGCATCGCCGAACTTAGTTACTTCTCCAACTAAAGGAATAAACGGGTTATGCGACTGTTTGCATCCCTCAAGCAGCAGTGATTCCCAGCGATCCGATGCGTTTTCCCCGGACGCCAGCGCCACGGAACGGGCGCTGGTCATCGGAGTTATGGACCATACCCCGATCTCCGCACACTGTTTCAGCAGCTGATCCATTTTCTGCTTTTTAGGCACAACCAGATACAAATGCAGTTTTACTTCCGGTTCTGTGGTCTGCTCGCAATGTTCAACGATTATCCCGCGATCTTCCGCCACCACGGCGTCAGCGGTTATCCCGCGGCCATCCATCAGCATTATTTTTTCGCCGGGAACGGCACGCAGCGTCTTGAACAGATGCTTCCAATCCCGTTCATCCAGTTCAACCGCAGAACCCGGCAAATTGATTTTTTCACAATAAAAGCAATGCATAAATGCTTCCTGACATAAATGTAATCACTATTATAATATCATTCCCCGGCCTTTTTCGCAAAGCAGGAAGCAAGATTTAATATCGACAAACCGTTTCTTAGTTTTACGCGGCGTATGTTTTTCGCACCGCCAAAGACGGAACGCCTGTTGCGCGAGATATCTATTCTCAACTCATTTGTGATATTGAAATTGGTTGGATAACGGAATATAATATAAACTAACGGATACTACCCTGGTAATTATAAGAAAGAGCCCAATGTATTTAAACTTGAATCCGTGAAAGAAATCAAGAAAGAGATATGAAAATTAAGCGAGAGGATTGCAGCGGAGAGATATTTTTGACATTTGTTGAATTTTTTTTTGCGGCATTTTTATTAATCTGTTGCGGCGGGCTGATTTATTTTAGTGCGTATGAAACGTCCCCGGCCGAGTTGCTTATTTTGCGTTTGGAATTTGTGCCGAGTCTCAGATGCTTGTTATGTCCGGAACTCAAAGAACGCACAACTTTTATTTATTTGACGCTGCTGAGCATTCCAATCAGTTTTACGGTTATTTATATTTGCGAAGCATTCCGGAATATAAAGCGGCAAATTGAAGTTCGTGCCATGTCTGTGAAAACAATTATTATGAATATTTTCATATTAATTATCATGGGGGTCTGTTTTTTGTGGGCTCAATTTCCTCCAACACATTCCAAATTCATCTACCTGCTTTTTGGTCCGGCACTAGATCATTATGCTTTAATATTCCTGGTTTTAGCTTTATCCCTGATTGCGATTTATGGATTGTTCAAGTTAAATCTGAATTGCTGGTCCGGCAAATTTCTTTTCCCGTTGCTGATGCTTATTCCTTTTTTACAGATTTTATATTGCCGGATATACACGTTGGATCTTGTCAGCAGTGAAGTTCCTGAGCATCCGAACATTATTGTTTATGCATTGTCTCAAGCGGCAGCCGGCAGAACCGATTATCATCAGTATGGTTTTTACCAGAGAATGCTGGCTCCGGTTTTCAAAATAATCTCTCCTAACATGCTTAATATTTCGGTAGTGATGGCGATTTTATTTTGGATTGGCTGCTTATCAGTTTATTGGACATTGTTTAAATGCATGAAAAATAAGGTTTTGATTCCTGCCTTTGCACTTGTTTTATTTTTGGCGACAGGCGGGACATGGTTTTTTAACAACGATGGAAGAATGCAAATTAGCATAGATCCTTATTTTGCGTATTATCCTGTACGATTTCTTTTTCCGGCATTGTCAGTATTGCTTTTTTCCTGCTTGATTTTTTTAAGGGAAAAATATATTGTTGTTTTATGTGGAATACTGGCGGGGGTGGGATTATGGTGGAACATTGATTCCGGGATTCCAGTTTTCGGCGCTTTTTTAGTAATTATGTGTTTAGAACTTATTTTTTCAAAGACGCGTTTACCGGTTTTGATGCAATTATTATCATTCGGTATCTCGTTTTTCTTTGCGTTTCTTGCGCTGTTAATCATCTTCAGCATCCAGCAGGGGTGTGTAATCTCTCCCGTGGAGTCGCTAAAATATATCAAACTTTTTTCTTCCTCCGGTTTCGGGATGATGCGTTTGCCGGAACTACCCGCGCCCTGGGGTGTGTTTGCCGGAATTTATCTGTTGGGCATTATCCTCGGTTTGCGTTCTTTTATTTCAGGGAAGTTTAATATTTTTGCGAAAATGTCTATTTTCCTTTCTGTTTTAGGGATAGGATTGTTCACTTATTATCAGGGCCGGTCGCATATTTGGAATCTTTCGTTAGTGATTTGGCCTGCATTGATGTTGATGTTTATTTATACCGACCGTCTCATCAGGCTTGTTAAAACCAAGCTTATTAACGGAAGCTTCAAAATGCTGATATTTCCGGCTGTTTTTTTTGCGGTCTGTGCAATGGTGACTCTTGCCTGCGGCTCCAAAATGATTGCGACAGATATCGAACGCACCTGTCGAGAAATTTTGACGCCGAATGATGCATGTCAGCTGGAACAGGATGTCCGTTTTATTCTGGCGAATGCCGGGGAGAACAAGGTAGTTAATATTGTAAGTGACATGCAGGGAGTATATTACGCCGAGACCGGACTGCGGGCTGGAATCGATAATTTTGGAATAGTTGAATTATTCTTCGTTAAAGACTGGAACAGAATTGGAGAAGAGCTGATGAAAGCTGAGGTTCCGCTGTTTATCTCAAAACAGCGGTTTGTTGACATTATATATAAATACTATAAATTGGAGGCCGTAAGTAAAGACGGGTCGCTTATGTATTTTACTCCAATTGCAACGCCTTCAGTCAAAAATCATTCCGGAATTAACTCTTTACCCTCACGCTTGCCTAATACCGGCAACAACTAAGAGCCAGTTCCAATACTGTTCTGAAAAGGCTTTCCGAGAAGTTGCGATTTCATGAATTTCATTTCTTCTTGCGGTAAACCAGAAGCAATCCGTCAAGTGTGCTGTCCGCCCCTACAATCTGATCGTTTGAAGATGGCTGCAGCGATGGGCCAAACCTGTTCCAGGCTTCGAAAGAGTTGGATGCATATATATACAAAGTGTTGTCAGGCATATTCTTGAATGCTGTAAAAGGTTTTGCGGAAGTATATTTGGGCAATATGCCGACAGCATAAACACACGGTATCGGATGGGTTACATACCCTAGTTTCGGCATGGTCAGCATCTGGACAAACGGCCACTTGGCCACTATCGGGTTGAGAAACGCTTTTTCCTCCAGAACCCGGCAAATCGCGGCATTTGATCTTAAATCTGCAATATATTCACGGCTTCTTTCGAGATATTCACCAGACCGGCAATGCATCGCCGGATAGAATTTACCATCCATTGTCGCGATTCCCAGCAGGATTGCCGCACCGGCGGCCAGCGCATTGCAATACCTTCTTCTGATATTCAAGGCTATAAATACGCAAGTCGGAAAAACCGCAAATCCGCTATAACGTGGAAGCGGTGACGGAAGAAGAATATAAGCAAGCCAGAATCCGGCAATAAAGATCAGCAGATAAAAAGAAAACCAGTCTTTCCAGAGAACTCTTCTTGTTTTTAAGCGCAAAACAGCGGCTCCCGCTATAATAATCATTCCGATCAGCAATATTGCCTGAATCGGCAGTAATTTACTGAAAGTGAAAAGTCCTTTATTAAGCAAAAAGATCAAGCTTGGCGGTGATTCGTATGGTTCCTGGGTTATGCTGCTGTATGCCAACATACTGACAGTAATCGAGCTTACCACAATTGAGCCGGTCAAATATTGTTTCCATTTGCCTCTGAGAAATCTTTCCCTGAAAAAACGAGATGGCATCATTCCGCCGGCAAACAGCCAGGCGACTGCCGCAAAAGCCAGCAGTCCTGCCGTTGGCTTTATAAACAAGGCAATCAGGATAAATATCAGTCCTGCCGAAATTCGCCGAAACGCAATGCAATATATTGCGGCAGCCGCCAATGCAATCAACGGGGATTCCTGCCCTAACTCAGCAGTGCGTCCGGCCATTACCGGTTCGCACAATGCGGCAATACACCATAACAGCGCGCTCCAAGGCGATATATATTTGCGCAATATCAGGAAAAAGAACGTGAACGCAATAGAAAGACAGGCGATGTTGAACAGATGTCCTATCAGGTGAACGTATTCCGGGGTAAAAATGCTGTACAAAATTCCATAAAAGAACGGCATCATTCCCAGACGATAAATATTCGGTCCGCCATCTGAATAATTTTGCCCCGGTCCCCATAGTTTAGCTATATCAAAGTGATTATCGGCCAGAAATATCGCCTGATTATGCAGACCCAGAATGTCATCCCAATACGGCTGATTGAAAAGACAGGAAAAGTTCAGCAGCAAAACGATGATAAAACAGGCCAATCCGACATTTCGGGCATTCAAGTTTTTAGTTAGTTTAAAATTCAGTTTTTGCTCAAACATCTGGATTCGATTACATCTCCATGCTTATTATCTTAATTGTCAGTTAAATTAGCCAACTCCGGCGAATAATCAATCAATGTTTTGCACAGTTCCTGAAATTTACGATAGTTCTGCAATGCCTGCAGTATACTTTCAAGTTATCATAAGCGGTTTGCTTATGATAATTCAAGGACCAATAGATTTTTCCCACTTTAACCAAGCCCCTGCTTCCATGAAATTATATACAAGGAATTGTAATTGTCAAATTCTCTGATATGGTTAAATACCAATCTGCTTTTCTGATTACAGCGGCGAGCGGATTAATAAAATCAAGAAATTACTGGATAAGGAATATATTCCGCTTGAATTAATCTTCATGGATGATAATAAGTAGTTGTTAATACGTATATCAGTGAGGCAGTTTTGGAAAACATAAAAATATCTGTAGTTACACCTGTTTATAAGGCGGAATCCTGTCTTGACACGCTTTTTACTCAGCTTACATCTGTTTTAGCGCGTATAAGTCCGGATTATGAAATCATTATGGTCAATGACCGCAGTCCGGATGCCTCATGGGATATCATTAAAAAAATTGCTTCCGCTAATCCTCGCGCAAAGGGAATAAATCTATCCAAGAATTTCGGACAGTATCAGGCAATAAGAGCTGGAGTCAGGCATGCGTCCGGCGAATATGTAGTCGTAATGGACTGTGATTTGCAGGACCCTCCAGAGAAAATCGCAGATTTATACGAAGAGCTTCAAAAAGGATATGACGGGGTTTTCATGTCCAGGCTTAAGCGCAATGATTCTGTTTTGCGGAAACTGACAAACCGTGTGTTCTATATGACCCTCAATTTCCTTACAGGATTTAAGTTTGACCCGAGCCTCTCCAACTTCTCTATTTGCAGACGGAATATAATAAATGCTTTTCTGCAGTTTAGAGAGGAGACGTTCTTTTATCCGATGATACCTCTCATTCTCGGATTTAACATATCAAAAATGCCTATAGTCAGAGACAAACGCTTAGATGATGAAGGTTCAGGATATTCCCTGATGAAGCTTTTGCAGTTAGGCTTTGATATCATAATATCCCATTCAAGCAAACCGTTAATCCTAATGACATACGGAGGAATTGTGATTACGTTCCTCTGTGTATTGAGTATGCTGCTCTTCATTTCCCTTTATCTGCGCGGCAACATACTAGTTAGCGGCTGGACAAGTCTGAGTATCCTGATAACGTTTTCACTTGGTATTATTGTCACATGTCTGGGAATTCTGGGAACTTATATTGCAAAAATATATGATGAGGTTAAAAATCGTCCTTTTTATATAATAAGAGAAACAACATTTCAAGTTAAAAATGAGGATATGCGGTTCTAAAATATGGATACGCTTCTCAATAGAATACATAAAAATATTGATATCATCAAGAAGGGAAATGAGAGTCGCCCAAGCTTTTACGTGATATCATCAACCGCAAAAATATCGCCGGGATATAATGCATATTGTACGCCTAACAGATTTTTTAACTGTTTCGAGTCTGCCGGATGTATCGTTTTCACCATGGAGCAAGCGGAGAAGATAGCTTCTTTTGTTGACGGCATGGTCGATTATGTGCTTGTTGATGCGGAAAAAAGCGTTCTGTCCGATATAACTGTGCCGGACTCCAAGGTTCCTATGGTTAAGATAATCGAAGGTCTTATCAAAAAGAGCAAACTTTGCTTTTTTAAACCTAACGATATTACCGCAGATGCAATATGGCATTTTTCGGTAAATATTATCGGGTCTCTTATCAATAAGAAAGTGGCAATTGCTGGAGCTGGAAATGTAGGAAGCAAGGCTGCTTTGAAATTTTTGGAATCCGGCTGTCATGTGTCCGTGTACAGACGCGATGGCGAAAAGGCAAAGTATATCGCTCAAGCGCTGTCCATGCTAAATTCACTCTCATACGGAACAATTAAAGCCGGCAGGAATCCTGTCGAGATATGTGCAGGAGCAGATATAATTGTCGGCGCGACTCCGGGAGTTCCAGTTATAGATATTGATTGCATAAAGGCAGCATCAGCACATCCCCTTTGCATTGACACGGGCAAAGATTCGTTCTGCCCTTCAGCAATCGAGTACGCTTTATCACGCAATATCGAGATTTTCAGAACCGATATAACTGCAACCCTGGAAGGAGTCATATCATCGATCCTGAGAGAGGAGCTCATTTCTAAATTGCATCGCGGCAGAAAACTGATAGATGGAGTTCCGATTGTATCCGGAGGCGTTCTGGGCAGAGCTGGAGATATTATTGTTGACAGTCTTTTGAAGCCGTGTCACATCTACGGAGTGGCCGATGGTTGCGGCGACTTGAAACAGAACATAGATGAGAAGGATAAAAATTATCTTTCGATCTTAATTAAGCACATTGAAAAAGATACATGCAAGCAATAGAAAAAAGTGGTTTCACCCCCGTCCTCCTTTTATAAAACGGATCCCATGGACATGGAGCATATGCCTTAAATATGAACAATGCTGAATTTGATAAGTTCTCCAGTAACTACAATGCGGGATTTGACAATTCGCTCAAGAGTCTTGCGGCCTCGAATCAGGAGGATTACTGGAATATAAAGATTGATGTCCTGCTGCGTTATCTGCCGCAAGACAAAACAAAATCTTTAAAGGTGCTCGACTACGGTTGCGGAACCGCGGATTTTCTGCGCCTGCTAGCCGCAAGATGTCCGGATTGGGATCTGAACGGATGCGATATATCCGAAGGGATGCTTCAGGAAGCGGAAGCGCGCCTGAAAGAATGCAACCATTCCTTTAATTTATGGCATAATCCTCCGGATGCACCACTGCCTGAGAACAGTTATGATCTTATTACTACTATATGCGTATTTCACCATATTCCGCCGGATCAGTGGATATCTTCAGCAGAAAAGCTATACAAAGCTCTCAAGCCGGGCGGAATCTTTGTTATGTTTGAGCATAATCCCTGGAATCCGCTCACAAATCATATCGTGAAGAATACTGAAATTGATGAAAATGCCGTACTTCTCAGTTCTCTCAGGAGTGCCGATTTATTAAAGAAAACAGGTTTTGCGGATTTAAAAGTCCGACATTATTTATTTTTCCCTCCCAAGTATAAATGTTTGTCGGCTTTTGAAAAATATTTAAGCGCCGTTCCGATCGGCGGCCAGTATTCCATATGGGGTACAAAAACAGAAGCCCAAAATGAAAGAGATTAAAATGGTTAATCCAGGTCAAAATATAAAATTCAGCGGATTGTCATCCGATGAAATAATTGAGAACCGTAAAAAGTATGGCGCGAACATCATGGCGCCGCCGGTACGGGAACCCTGGTGGCGGCAGTTGCTGTCCAAATTTCAGGATCCTGTTATCAGAATATTGATAATTGCCGCACTGATTGCAATTTGCACCGGCGAATTCATCGAAGGTTCCGGCATTGTCGTCGCCGTTCTGCTGGCAACTTTGCTGGCTTTCTTGAATGAATTCCGTGCGGAAAAAGAGTTCGATCTTTTAAATCAGGTCAACGACGAGATTCCGATTAAAATCATCCGCGACCGGCAATTCTCCACCGTGCCGCGCAAGGATCTGGTGGTGGGTGATGTGATTTTTATTGAGCTTGGCGAAGAATTTCCCGCTGACGGCGAAGTGCTGGAAGCGGTAAATATGCAAGTTGACCAGTCCAAGCTTACCGGTGAATCCGAGCCGGTGGTAAAAGCCGCCGCCGGCAGTCCGGAATTGAGCAAATTTGAAGAATCGACTTACCCGGCGGACAAGGTTCTCCGCGGTACGCTGGCAGTAGACGGACATGCATATATCAGGATAACCGCCGTCGGGGTTAAAACCGAGCTTGGCTGCGCGGCCCAGGCCGCTTCCGAACAAGTCAAGGACGAGACTCCGTTGAACCGGCAGCTTGAAAAGCTCGGCAAGGTCATCAGCGTACTCGGATTCGGCATTGCGGCAATTACTTTTTCCGCCCTGATTATCAGAAGCATTTTCAAGGGCGACATTACCCAGACTGCCGGACAATGGGCCGTGGCCGTTCTGCTCCTGGCCGGTATGCTTGTCGCCATGATTAAGGTATGGCTTCCGGTTGTGTATAACGGAATTGAACTGCTGAAGGGCCGAGCTGAACAGCCGCGATGGCTGCGCCGGGAAGGCGTCAATGGCTGGATGTCCGTGGTCATAATCGGGCTGCTGCTGACTTCCGGCGGACTGACGGTGCTTTTCTTCACCGGCCAACTGCCGGCGGATATCAATAACTGGCTGTCGCCGTCGGCAGTGCCCAAGTTTATCAGTTTCTTTATGATTGCCGTAACCCTGATCGTGGTCGCGGTGCCTGAAGGGCTGGCAATGAGCGTTACGCTCAGTCTGGCCTACAGCATGCGCCGCATGACTGCCGCCAACAACCTTGTCCGCAAAATGCACGCCTGTGAAACCATCGGCGCCGCGACCGTTATTTGTACTGATAAAACCGGCACTCTGACCATGAACCAGATGCGTGTTCATGAGACCGATTTCCCCGCGCTTAACGGCAAAACGCTGGAAGAAGCGCAGAATGACCCCGGCGGCAGAATGATTGCCGAAGCGGTTGCCGCTAATTCCACCGCCAATCTTTCTCTGGTCAAGCCTGGAGAGCCGGAACCGATCGGCAATCCGACTGAAGGCGCGTTGCTGTTGTGGCTGAACGCCTGCAAGCAGAACTATGCGCTTATCCGTGAAAGTTTCAAAGTTTCCTATCAGTGGACATTTTCCACTGAAAGAAAATTCATGGGCACCAAAGGCGTTTCCGCTGTCACCGGCGAAACTGTGCTGTATGTCAAAGGAGCCCCGGAAATCATCCTGGAACGCTGCGCTTCAATCAAAGAGCCTGACGGCAATAAAGATTTGACATCCGGCGACCGCGAACAGTTACTGTTGCAGCTTAAGGAATACCAGGTCAAAGGAATGCGGACGCTGGGCATTGCCTGCCTGGAAGCAGTTGCGGAACATGATGACCTTGAAAATATTGCCAATAAAATGACATGGCTGGGATTTGTCGTAATCGCCGACCCGGTCCGCGCGGAAGTTCCTCCGGCAATTATCGCCTGCCGGAAAGCAGGAATAGAGGTTAAAATGGTCACCGGCGACAATCCTGAGACCGCTATGGAGATCGGGCGTCAGATCGGGTTGTGGGACGATCAGGATGCCGAAGGCAGAATCATCACCGGCAAGGAATTCATGGCAATGTCAGAAGAGGCGGCCATTGCCGCCGCGCCGCGCCTCCGGATCATGGCCCGGGCCAGGCCTGCGGATAAATTGAAACTGGTCAAGTCGCTGAAAGCCTCCGGACAGGTCGTCGCTGTTACCGGTGACGGCACGAATGACGCCCCTGCCCTCAATTATGCCGACGTCGGCATCGCCATGGGCAAAACCGGGACTTCCGTGGCCAAGGAAGCCAGCGCGATCATTTTGCTGGATGATTCTTTCAACAGTATTGTCAACGCGGTCATGTGGGGGCGTTCGCTCTACCAGAATATCCAGCGTTTCATTCTGTTCCAGCTTACCATCAATGTGGCGGCGCTGGTTATCGCCATGCTCGGACCGTTCATCGGGATTGAACTGCCGCTGACCGTAATTCAAATGCTGTGGGTCAATCTGATTATGGATACCTTCGCCGCGCTGGCGCTGTCTACCGAACCGCCGCGGCCGGAAGTAATGGAACGGCAGCCCAGAAAAAGCAGCGACTTCATTGTAACTCCCGTCATGACCGGCTTGATCTTAAAGACGGCAGCGGCGTTTCTGGCTGTATTTATCATCACCCTGCTCTTTATGAAATACAACACCGCCGCCGGAGAAGACCCGCTGAGCCCGCGCGAACTCTCAATCTTCTTCAGCGGCTTTGTAATGATGCAATTCTGGAACCTGTTCAATGCCCGCTGCCTTGGTTCAAGCCGTTCGGCGTTCAGCGGCTTGATGAATAATAAAACATTCCTGCTGATTGCCGCGGTAATATTCATCGGCCAGTTACTGGTCACTCAATTCGGCGGCAAAGTATTCCGGACGGTCCCGCTGAAGGTCTCCGACTGGATATTGATTACGCTTGCCACCTCCGTCGTGCTCTGGGCAGGAGAAATTTTCCGGTTCTTTAAACGGCGCCAAATAGCCGAGCAGACACAATCCGGAGAATAAACTATAAACAAAGCACTTGAACTGAGCCGCATTTGCGGCGAGAAATACGGAAAAAACAGTAATTTTGCTGGCGTTTTGACAATAAAAAAGATACCGTTCTTTAAACACAAACCCGGGCAAGCAGCCCGAAAGGACGGTATCCATGTTAAAATTA
>CAIKZE010000360.1 GCA_903831825.1 uncultured Lentisphaeria bacterium
CCGATTTTAAATGTATGTAATCTATGACGCATTATTTTTCCTCCACGGATTGAGCTTTGAGGCGTTCGGCTTCCGCTTCAAGTGCATTCAGCAGATTTTCGCTGAAAGTCATGCCCAGAGACAACCCGAGCGCTTCGATTTTTTCTTTGATTTCATCCAGAGACTTCTTACCGAAGTTTCTGTATTTCAACATTCTGTTTTCTGTCTTGGTGCACAGTTCGCCGATAATTTTGATATTGGCGTTGTTCAGGCAGTTCATGGCGCGGACTGAGAGGTCAAGAACTTCCACATCCTGTGAAAGCACCTTGTACATCTTCAGTTCTTCGTCGCTCATGGAAGAAAGGACATCTTCTTCGTCAGCCTGGCCGCCGAGGAACGGCTGGAGATGATCTTTGAGGATCTTCGCCGCGCTTTCCAGGGCATCCTGGGGCTTGACTCTGCCGTCAGTCCAAATTTCGAGTTGAAGTCCGTCCATTTCTGTTTCTTCGCCGACACGGGCCGCGCCGACGTGATAATTGACGCGGGTGACCGGGCTGAACATACAGTCAATCGGAATTGTGCCTTCAACTTTCGGAGTCAACTGCTTTTCAGCAGGCATATAGCCCTTACCCTTGATTACATCAATTTCCGCGCGAAACGGAATATCTTTGTCAATAGTACAGATGACCTGCTCGGGATTGAGCACTTCAACGGTGCCATCAACGACAATGTCGCCGGCGGTTACCGGACCAGCCTTGTCTTTTTTAATTTCCAGTGTCTTGCTCTGGTCACTGTGGAGATTCAGCCGGACGCGTTTAAGATTGAGAACAATTTCAGTAACATCTTCAACTACGTTCGGAAGAGAAGCGAACTCATGTGACGCGCCGTCAATGCGGACCGCGCTGATAGCCGCCCCTTCCAGAGAGGACAAGAGCACTCTGCGCAGGGAATTGCCGAGAGTATGCCCGAAACCGCTTTGAAACGGTGCCGCGATAAATTTGGCATATCTGTCAGTTGCAGTTTCTTCTTCTATCCTGATAGATTGGGGCATCGGAAAACCAGATGCAGCAGTCATGTTATTCCTCCAGATTTATTTTAAATTTACTAAAATCGTACCTGTCATCAGACGCGGCGACGTTTCGGGGGGCGACAGCCGTTATGCGGAATCGGAGTGGTATCCTTAATGGAGACGACTTCCATACCGGTTGCGGCAATGCCTCTGACGGCAGATTCGCGACCGGCTCCCGGACCCTTAATCCGTACTTCGACTTCTTTCATTCCAAGTAACTGAGCCTTTTTAGCGGCATCAGTGGCGATGACCTGTGCGGCATAAGCGGTGCTTTTTCTTGACCCCTTAAAACCGTTTTTTCCACCGGTCGACCAGCAAAGCACATTACCGTGTAAATCGGTGAATGTAACTTTCGTATTGTTGAAAGTAGCCGAAACGTAAGCAATGCCAGCCGGAACATAACGTCCGCTCTTGTTTCTTTTTACCGCGGTTTCCGCGGCAACAGGAGCGTCAGCAGTAACGACTTCGGCGGCGTCGGCAACTTCGGCAACTTCCATCTTTTTCTTTTTTTCTTCAGCCATGATTAATGCAGTACCTTTTAATGATTCTGAGTTTTAATCCTACCAACAAACACAACTCCGGCAGACGACGCTTAGGTGGTCGCCAGCTTACGTTGAGTTTTGTCACGGATGGCTCCGACGGTCTGTCTGCGGCCCTTTCTCGTTCTCGCGTTCGTCTTGGTGCGCTGTCCGCGGCACGGCAGATTTCTGCGATGGCGGGTCCCGCGGTAGCAGCCGATAGCCTGAAGACGGCGAATGTCTGCTGAAACCATACGGCGCAGATCGCCTTCTACGTCCATTTCGTTCTGCAAGATGTGGGTTATCGCCGCAATGTGCTCGTCGGTCAGGTTATCGGCGCGGAGCTCTCTCGGAATTTTCAATTTCTTTATGATTTCGAGAGCCTTGCTCGGACCGATGCCGTAAATGTAGCGCAAAGCAAACTCAATGCGCTTCTTTCCCGGAAGTTCAACTCCAATTATACGTGGCATAGTCTCTAATCCTTATCCTGATTTTTAACCTTGTCTCTGTTTGTGACGCGGGTTGCGGGCGCAAATTACCCGGACAACTCCATTACGCTTCACTATCTGGCAATATTCGCATCTGCGTTTAACGGATGCTCTGACTTTCATAACAGTATCTCCCAGATTACTTTTAAGCTTACAATATTTTTAGAATTGCTTTTATATACGAAAAATGCAATTCCGCCTTTTCCCTGTATCTCCCATAGCGGTGTGGAAGTAGATATGTAAAGACACATGGAGCTTTTAAATTAGCAGGGATGAAAAGAGATGCAAGCCATAAAAAAATAAAAATAAAAATATTTTCGATTAATTTTATGGATTATGCAAGAAAGAGATTGGTTTTCTGTTTAACTTTTAATCCAAAATAGAACTGCAACTGTATTTACGGGCGAGACTAAATGGATTCTCTGCCCCGGGCTAACCGGTTGCGCCCGGTCACCGGCGCATATTGATTAGCCCAGCGCTCCACCAGCGGCTGCAGAATGAAATCTTCCAGTTCTGAATTTCTTTCAAGCCGGCAATCGCAATATGGGCACGCCGGAAATATTTCTATGTCAGCATAAGTCAGAGATTCGGCGCATCTCGGACAGATCAGCCGTTTGGATAAATCTTCATGTTTGTGATACTGATATTTTCCAGCCATTCTTTCAACTCCAAAGTTCCAGTTTTCTTTAACTCTAATATACATCTGATTGCGTAATATTGAAGCCTGAAACCGAGAATTTTTCGATTTTAAATTCCGCGATGATTGCGCAAATAGTCAAAATTTATGCAGGAAAATTGAATATTCATGACGGGAAAAACTCATTGCCGAGCAACCGGAACAATGGCTGCGGGTACACCCGCCGCCGGCTGAACATTCACCGTAACGCGGCAGGAATTCTTCCATTGCCGCGCCCCGGAAGTTTCTAACTGTGGTCAGCCGATAATCTGATTGTCCCCGGCGGAGAGGAAAATTCCCTGGAAGTTCATTTTCAGAGCTTCCGGATTGTCGGAATATTCCATTGCGTCTTCTTCCGTAATAATCCCGTTATCCACCAGGTCATACAGGCACTGATTGAAAGTAAGCATGCCGTCATTGCGTCCGGCGGCAACCGCCATCGGCAGTTTTTCCAGCCGGTTTTCCTGAAGCAGCTTGGTTATCATCGGAGTATTCAGCATGACTTCACAGGCAGGGGCGCGGCCGGTGCCGATGGCTTTCGGTATCAGGCGCTGCGATATGACTGCCGCCAGGTTAAGGGCCAGCGCTTCACGGATGCCGGCCTGCTCGCCCTGCTCAAAAAAGTCCAGGATACGGTTGATGGTCTGCGTGGCATTCGAAGCGTGCAGAGTAGTCATTACCAGATGGCCGGTATCCGCGGCCTGCAATGCCGCTTCAAAACTGGTTCTGTCGCGCATTTCACCGACCATGATAATGTCCGGGTCCTGCCGCAGCACATGTTTCAACGCGCTGGGAAAGGAAATCGTGTCCAGCCCCACTTCGCGCTGCTCGAAAAAAGACATTTTGTCTTCAAATTCATATTCGATCGGGTCTTCAATGGTGATCACATGGCGGCGCATCGTGCTGTTAATATGCTCCAGCATTGCCGCCAGCGTAGTTGACTTGCCCGAGCCGGTCGTGCCGGTAAGAATGACAATGCCGCGCGGATATTCTGAAATCTGCGTGAGCACCGGCGGCAGGCCGAGCTGTTCAAAGGTCATCACTTTATTTTTTACATAGCGGAAATTCAAGCAGAGCATATTCCGCTGGCGATGGGCATTTACCCTGAAACGCCCGACTCCGTCCTCATAATGAGAAAGATCAAGGTCGCCGGTTTTTTTAAAGTATTCAATCTGATCGGGATTGGCGACCTGGGAAATAAAGCGTTCGAGCATTTCCACATCCGGAATAAAGTCGCTGCTGATCATATCCCCGTCAATACGGTAGGCAATGGGATAATGTTCTTTAATGTGAACATCCGACGCATCGGAACTTACGCCCTTTTCCAGAACATTCTGCAACAGTGTTACAGCCATAACCCACCCCCTGTTTACCGCATGTTTATTTATTATAAGGTTTCATTAAATCAAGCATTTCCTTCACCGCCCGGCCGATGCCGACCATCACCGCGCGGGCAACAATGCTGTGTCCGATATTCAGTTCCTTGAGGTGAGGAATTTCAAGAATACCCTGAATATTGACATAATCAATGCCGTGTCCGGCGTTGACATTCAGTCCGATGGAATTTGCCAGTTCCGCCGCCCTGATCAGACGGTCCAGCTCCTTGCGCTGTTCCGCGCCGGCGGTATCGGCAAATCTGCCGGTATGCATTTCAATATATTCCGCGCCGGAAGCTTTCGCCGCTTCGACCTGATGCTTGTCCGGGTCTATAAACAAGCTGACGATAATCCCTGCCCGATGAAGAATATTAACCGCTTCGGTGATCTTTTTCAGGTTTCCAGCGACATCCAGGCCGCCTTCTGTGGTCAACTCCTGTCTTTTTTCCGGAACCAGACAGGAACTGTGCGGTTTCAGCGAACAGGCGATTTTGAGCATTTCATCGGTTACAGCCATTTCCATGTTCAGCCGTGAAATCTTCTGTTTCAGCAGCGCCATATCTTCATCGACCATGTGCCTGCGGTCTTCCCGCAGATGCGCGGTGATGCCCCAGGCCCCGGTTTGCTCGCAGATTATCGCGGCTTCGACCGGGCTGGGATATTTTGCTTTTCTGGCCTGACGGACAGTTGCGACATGGTCAACGTTTACACCCAACCTTAACATGACAGGTTCCTTTCAAATATTTCCAATTAATATTTTATGCGCCGGATTTGCTGTTTTTATTCAATTCCCCGGCCAGTTTTTCCAAATATGCCATTTCCGTTTCAAACACATCAACTTTCGAAGAGGCCGGGCAAAGCAGCACACTGCCGTCAAAAAAGTTCTTTTTAAGACAGTCCAGCCACGGCGTTAAAAGCTTTTCCACCAGCCGGTTTCCGGTTTCCGGCTCATAGAAAAACCTTACAGTCTGAATGTTAAATTTCAACCAGTGAAACAGTTCATGAAGATTCACGCTCTTGCCGACCAGTTCATGCGGATGGATATCCACCAGAAAATGTATGTCCGGACACATGAGTTCGCGCTTGAGCGAAAGATAGTCATCCGTCGTCATTCCCGGCAGCAGCGGAATCCTTACCGGCAACAGCAGCTTTATTTTATGCCGGTGCAAATCCGGTTCGATCGCCCGCAGCAGACGAATCAATTCCCGCCGGTAGTTGCTGTCCGTCATGGCGTTTTCAATTCCGAAGTCCATCGAAATCGTTTCGGCGTTCAAGCCGGCGGCAGTCTTAATCAGCCGCTGCATCTCTTCTTTAAATCCGGCTTTAATTTTTTCACTCTGCAATACTATTGCTCTGGAAACGCCGTTCGGCATCAGTTCGCTGAAATGGATTTTTTTGAAATTGAGCAAATCCATTCCGATCGGCCTCATTGCCTGGCTCATCATGCTCTCCGGCAGTTCCGCGCCGGTAAAGAGATCGTATCTGAAAGAATGCAGCGTGGCGCCGGCGGGACAAAATAGAAAACTTATTCCGAATTTCATGGTGAAAATATCCTGTTACCAGCCGGAGTTTTTAAGCATTTCCAGCGTTACTTTTGACGATTTATCAGCAGCTTTCATCATGGAAAGCTGCTTTTGCACATATTTGCCGATTACATCGGCTTCCAGGTTGACCAGATCGCCTTTTTTGCGGAATTTCAACGCGGTCTCCTCCAGCGTTACCGGGATGAGATGCGCCGAAAAGGCGTCCTCCGTCACATCGACCAGGGTCAGGGAGATGCCGTCTATCGCGATGCTGCCTTTTTCGACCAGAAACGGCCGCAGTTGTTCCGGCAGACTGATGCGCAATTCATAATCGGAACCGGTTTTTTTCATACTGATTACCGGCGAAACCGCGTCAACATGGCCGCTGACCATGTGACCGCCAACCCGGTCCCCGAGTTTCAGCGCGCGCTCCAGGTTCACCATTCCGCCAATAGCGGTTTTGCCGAGATTAGTCCGGTTCAGGGTTTCTTCCAGGGTGTGAAATTCCAGTGAGCCGTCGGCAAGTTCCTGTTCCAGCGTCAGACAGACGCCGTTGACCGCGATGCTTTCGCCGAATTTAAGGACAGGCAGTGTTTTCGCTGCTTTGACCACCAGTTTGCCGGCGCCGCCGGAAACTGTTCTCGATTTGATTTTACCCGTACTTTCGATTAATCCCGTAAACATGTCCGAACCCTTATTTTAAAACCTCTTTAATTTTACCCCGTTGCGCTTCAGTTGCAACATGAGAAAATATTTTTGTGCCCTAAAACTTTACAATGCTCTTCCATAACCCGGAGACGATGAGACCGATGGGGTTCCAAGCATTTTGGACAGGATTCAAGTTTTCCGCATTGCGGAAAACTCCGACTGGTCTGACTTGGCAGACACGTCGGACTCTATTATTTTAGAAGAAAGAGCGCGAGCCTGATTCAGGGTTTCGGCAGCAGATTGGTCGACTGTTTAATTGCGGCAGGCTGTTCCGTTTCCGCTTCTGAAACCGCATCCCAGCGTTCAACGCGAGTACCATTTTCAATGGCAGCCCGCAAAATCCAGGTTTTGCCGGAGTAGGTGTCCAGCTTGAATACGCCGTTTTCAGTTCTGGTTTCAGAAATGGTGTAACTGCCGCCAAAAAGAATAAACCGCGCGGTATTGATGGTGGAAGTAATATTTTGCGCGCCGTTGGCGGCATAAGCAATAGCCGCAGTCAACATGGCAAGCACAACCAGTCCCCAAAGCGTCCAGCGAGATTTCATAATGCCTCCTCGTTTAATAGTGTTTCAAAAATTAACGGTCTTCGAACCGCTTGACCGTTTTCATCACTTTTGGATTTTCAGAAAACTTTTTAGCCGACTCAAACGCCACTTCCTGAACCGCCTTATATATCGCGGCGGGGATTTCTTTCTTGTTTTCATGAGGCAGTTCAACCGTCTTTTTCAATTCGAACGCATCAACTTTCTTTTCGCCAGGCTCTTTTAAAACGACAACTACCTCCAGGGTATATTGCGCGACGCCGCTGGAAACCACCAGTTCTGATTCCGGCACCGTAACGTAAATGGTAAAAGCATCAATTACTTCGCTGCGCGGCGACTCGAAAATCTTGCCGGCGGCGCTGTTAAAGCCGTTCCGGAGAATTTCCTGGAGCGGGTAATGGTAAGTATCTTCGCTGAACGTATTCGGCCCGCTGCCGGTCAGGCTGGCCGGGCAATGCACTTCCACCCGGCATGGAACTTTGAATTTTGTTTTGCTCAAGGCGGCAGTCTGTTCCGCGGTCAAATCTGATTTATTGGGATCAATTGCCGGCATATACACACTGCTGCATCCGCAAAAAGAAATCGCGGAAACCGCGACCATTAATGAAAGCCACCTGTTCACTATTCAATCTCCTCTCCGGCATGTTCGATCTGGACCGCGGTACCTTCAACCTTGGTCCAGAAAAATGCCACTATTAATAGATTTAACATATTATATTCTTCCGTCACTTCAATCAGCGCATTGCCTTTGCCATTCTTGATCGCACTATCGCGAGCAGCTCTGGAAGGCTCTGAAGGCTCAAAGGGGATACCGAGAATCATAAAACCTGACGACCTGCCCGAAACGCGGGCATATTTTGTATAAGTATCTTTTTCAGTTATCGGGGAGGTGGACGGAGAAATGGTGATTACGCTGGTGCAGCCGGCAATGAACAATATCATGAAACATCCCGACACCGCCGCAATAACCCGGCCCGGAAATAAACAGTTTTGAATATTCTTTTTCATAATTTACTCCAGCACGTTACCGGATTTTTTGAATTTAATGGCATCGCCCCTTACCACAATCTTTTGTACGCTGTAAAAGAAGTACGGGTTATAAATATTCTCCGCGGTAACATTAATCAAAGCATCCGCGTTATACTTGGCTTTGGCTTTCTGCATGGCATCATAAGCGCTGCAGGTAGTAATCGGAAAGAGCATCAGAATTGCAACGCTGGAATCTACGGCATATGCGTTTTTTTGAACGACAGTATAACTGTCTTTGGCGGTAATGGGCATCGTGGCCGGCGCCAGGCCGCCCGGCGAGGTACAGCCGGCAAGCGTAAAAATCAGCCCCGCCAGCGAAACTGCGCAGATTATCATTTTTTTGTTCATACTTTCCCCCTAAACTCAAGTTTAATATGTTTATTTTAGCAGAAATCACCGCTTTTACAAGACCGCAACAATAGTTTCGCAACTATTTAGGAATAAAGCGGAGACGTCTTTTAGTCGCAGTGTCTATTTTGAATTTACGTCCGACGTCCGCCAGCACAATGTCTTCGATTTTAGCGGCATCCAGCCTGGTTTCAATTTCAATAATCGAGTACAGGCGACTGTCGAATTCACGTCTCCAGGCATAAGAAATATCCGGATTGCCGCGCAATGCTTCAATCAGTTTATCGAAAGTCTCCTTGTCAATCTGCTTAAACTCCAGTTGGACTTTCGCGCCAAGATCAAGCTCGACGACCCATTTTGCGAGAATCTTCCGGAATAGCGTATAGGCGTTTTCCTGCTCTGCGCTTTTGACCTTGCCGGTCAGTATTTCCATCAGGTAATGCCGCAAAAGCTGGTCCGGCATTTCATAAGGCAGACCCATATTGGCTTCGCCGTGGAAAAATAATGTCGGAACGTTAACCGTCGAGATGACTTCTCCGGTGTCGGTCCAGACCGCCTGCATGTTAATGCCGACAGAAGCATCGCGGACCTGAACATCGGGAAAAGGCTCCTTCAGCTTGCCGACACTGCCATTTACATTCGCGGTGATCTTAAAATCAGAGGTACTGGTTATGCCGGCTTTTTTCACTTTGCTTTCCAGACTGTCGCCGAGCAGCGCGGCGCGGTCGGATTCTTTTTCGTCGCGCTCCTGAATCACGTTCTGTTTAAACACCTCAAGCCCGGTTTTCTGGGCAATTTCTTCAAGCACGGCCTGGGATACCGGCATTTCGGAGTTGTATTCTCCGGAAATTTTTTCCTTGACTTGAATCATCAGCCGCGGCGACTGCATCCGTTTGATTAACAATCTGAGCGCCATCACCTGATCCATGCCGGGGCTGCCCTTGCCGACCTGCGCTTTAATCGTGACGCTGTAGATTTTATCTTTTTCCGAATAGCTTCTGGAGATTATTTTGTAATCTTTAATGTAGCCGAACGACGAAGTAATAACCCGGTCATATTCCACCTGGAAATTGCTGACTTTCGATTCGCTCATGACATCAACTCCGGCCCCTTGCTGAACCGCATCCCGCAATGCTTTTGCCAGCGCCTGTTCCCCGGCTTTGTCCGGCGTGCCTTCCGCGCTTCCGGTAACAGTCACCTCTTTAAGCTCCTGCGCCCAAACGCCGCAGCCTGCGAACAGAACCAAACAAAGCACAATATTTTTCAAAAAGCGCATCTTCATAGTATCTCCCGTTATTTTATTTTTTCCAGCGAGCCCGACCCGCTTGTATGTCCTCTTAATATTTGAGTCCCGCAATAACGCACCGTCGCCGCGCCGGCGACATTTGCAGCCAAAACGTCCTGAACGTTGACTGTAGCCGATGATGCGCCTTTGGCGTCAATGTTAGCGTTTTGCGCCATAAGTTTTATGGCGTCAACGCTTACCGCACCATTAATTTTCAGCGTGAAATCTTTAACTTTTCCGGAAATTACAAAATCCCCGGCGCCCTTTTCGGCAAAAATCTCCAGTTTTTCCCCAACAACATCATTTATTAATATATTTCCCGCGCCGGAAAAATCTAACCGGACTAACACCGGCAACTCGATTATTAATTTAATTTCCCCTTCCAGGTTGTAATTCTTCTTCAGTCCGACGTTCAGTTTTTCATTTGCCACATTTATTGTAACACATTCCATTGATTTTTTGTCGGCATTGACCGTAATCCGGTAATCGGCGCCGCGCTGAACCTCAACATCAAACGCGCCGTCAAGCGCAAGCGCGGTAAACGGAGCAAGTGATTTCGTAACCGAAACCGGTTTGCCGGAAGTTTTTTCTCCGCCGGAGTCATTGCCGAGAGAAATTCCGCTGTTTACCGTGGAATCGGCGTCATGTACATTTTTTACATTTGTCTGCCGGTCCGAGATTACAGACGCCGCCAGCCAGCAGCCCATAATAATTTTAACAAAAAGCATTCGCAGGCTCCTATTTTAAATTTATTCCGGAATTGGCCGTAGATTTTTCTCTGGCCGAATTTACATTGCCCGTTTGCCGGTTATCGAGCGTTGCGTCATTGATTTTAGCGTTATTTACCAAAATTCCGGAATTGACGAAAGAATTGTTCTGCGCGGAAGCAGTTCCGTCCACATTGGAATTTTTGACTTTGGCGTTTTTAATATTGGCGTTATCGGCCTCGATGCCGGAATTTATCTGCGAGTTGTTTTGCGCGGTATTGGTTATATCAACATTGCGATTAGTAATTTCAGATTTTTGGATGGAAGATTTTTTAACGCTGATGCCGGAGTTTACCCTGGAATTATTTTCCGCGCGATTGGACACGCCGGTATTTGTATTGCTCAGCTTTGAGTCGCGGATGTCTGCGCCTGACGCATCTATGCCGGCATTGATTTGAGAATTTTTCACTGCAATATTTAACGCATTTTCATTAATATTGAGAAAGATTGAATTGCTTATTTTAGCTGTTGATTTAGCGTCAGGGTTATTTTTTGATTCCGGTTTGTTTTCCGGGACCGCAACTTTTTTGATGCCGCTTTTGGCGGAAACCGCGGCCGCGCCATCCGCCTTTTTCCCGGTGTCATCATTTTGCGCGGGCATGGCCGGCAGATTATTGAATGACAGCGCAAGCAGACTGATAAATATAATTTTCATCTTCATTTGTTCTCTCCCTGCTTCCCGCCGGCCAGTTGCTCCGCGGCTTCCTGCCATGATTTATAAAAAACATCTGCCGCAAACGGCTGCCATGTATCCGCTTTCCAGCCCTTTCCCGGATAGTTAAATATCTTTACATCTGATCCATTAGCCCTTACTACAACAAATAACTGTCCATTGTCTGTTTGAGGGCCGGCAACCAGTTGATATTGCAGGTTATTTTTAGGATCGGCAACAGATTTATTGCTGTCTTCGCGATTCGTTGCGGGAGGAGTCTTCCGGTAATCTGCAATGACCAGTTTTGTTTTGCCGAAATCCGCTTTTTTGACGGCCTCATCGGCTTCAAGTTCTTTTATCGCATTTATCAGGAAATCATTAACCTCTTTAATGTTTACGCCGCCGATTTCTCCCCGGGATGCACCATTGGCCAGTCCGCGTTTCGCCCAGATAAACGCGGTCAGAAAATCATTGTTTTGAACCGCAAGAGTGGTTTCATAAAAACATGCCAGCGTAACCATTTTCTCCGCTTTGGCCCGCCACTCTCCGGCTTCATGTCCGCCGTCCCGCCGGCTTTTTTCAATCATCTCCATGCTGCATGCGTAAACGTCGGCGGTGCGTTTGGGATTGGCATTATATGCCTCAACTAGGCATTTATCCAGATCTTCATAGCAACTGTCGGCCGGCGCGGACAAGCACAGGCAGAAGAGAAAGACGGAAATCAGGACTCCCGGAGAAAATTTTATGCTCATCGCAAACTCCTGAGACAGTCAAATTATGATTCAAGGCATAACGTCAACATTGCCTTCGTTTATTTTGGGAGTCACTTTCTTTACAGCCTGGTCAGATGCCTCTTGATTGTCGTCATTGGCGGAAAATCCCTGAGCCGCCCGGCCTTCGGCTTCAATGGAATCTTTATCATAATCAACGATTTTCTGTCCGAGCATTTCCGCAAGGCGTTTCAGGTCCAGGCGCAATTTTACAATCGCCACGGCGTCATCGCCTTTGCCTTCCCAGGAAAAACCGTCGTATTCGGCGCCCATTACGGCCCCTATAACCTGAGCCTTGACCTTATCCGAAGAAAGCATGAAATTTTTTACTTTAGTATTGCTTTCCAGCGTAAATCCCCCGATTTGCTTGAACAGGTTTTTATACGCTTCGATTTCAGCGGCGCGCAGCGCGGCCAGCTTTTTGGTGTTTTCCGGAGTGGAAGAGGCAAACGCGACACGGCGTATTTCCAGATTCGGGAATTTGTCCAGGCTGAATTTATCTTTGTCGATAATATCGGCAATACGGCTCAGCTTCAATACCGCGGTTACTTGAGCAATGTCAGTTTTCGGGTCATATTTTTCAATGAATTCAATGCCTCTGATACTCCGCTCGCCGGTTTTGGTTTCGGTCGTCCCGAGGAAGCTGCCTTCGCTCAAGTTGGTGACTTCTTCCAGGAAACGGATTTTTACTCCGTAAACCGTCTCGACAATATTCCGCTCGGCCAATATCCGGGCGCAATTAACCGAATTAAGTTTCTTCTGCGGTTCAGAAAGTTCTTTCCCGTCTGTGCTGAATTGAAACAAACAAAGCGTAACTGTTAAAAGAAAGGCCAATTTGATTTTTATCATTTATTTTTTTCTCCGGATTTATTGTTGTCTTTCGAATTTTTGTCTTTAGGCGAATCGTCCGGCGGCGGCAAAACATTTTCCAGATCAATGGTAAATTTTTTTGCTTTATCCTGGGACACTTTTCCTTTTACCACGATGATTTTCTCGTTTTTTTCGCAACTGGTGAAATCTATTTTATCTGTCGAAATCCGGTCTATTTTTACTTTATATCCGGAGTCTCCGTCCGGAATCAATTTAGCCTTGACATAAACCGTCTTATTCTCATATTTGGACAAATCGCCGAGTTGTTGAATCACCTGCCGGTTGATATCATCCAGCTCTTTGATTTTGTCCGCGATCAGACGGCTCTGCGCATCTGCCATTACAGCAGCGGACAGCGCCGTTGTCGCGATTATACAGCATATAAGTTTTAACATATCAGCATCAGTTTCCGCCGAGGTCAATACCTGAATTTACGGTTGAGCCGCCAGTCGCGGTGTTGTTTACGTTAGTATTGGTATTGGAGATTTTTGAATCCTTTACGGTGGCGCCGTCCATTGCTATGCCGGAATTAATCGTGGATTTGCCATCGGCGATATTGTTAACATTTTTGTTGACGTTCGTAATTGTGGAGTTTTGAACTTTCGCGTTATCCGCGTAAATTCCGGAATTGATGGATGACTGATTGGTCGCGGTATTGTTGACGTCAGTATTCTCATTCGTCATTTTAGAATTTTTAATTTCCGCGCTGTTGGCCGAAATGCCGGAATTGATGGCTGATCCGCCGGAGGCCTTGTTGATCACCCTTTCATTTGTGTTGGTCAGCACGGAATCCTTGACCGTCGCGCCTTCCATGGCAACGCCGGAATTAATGATGCTTCCGTCATCCGCGATATTGGTTACTTTTTTATTGGAATTGGTGATGGTGGAATTATTTATGTTGGCGTTGTCCGCGGCAATTCCGGAATTGATCGTCGAGCCCTTGCTGGCTCTATTCACAACACCTTCGTTCGTGTTGGAGAGCGTCGAACCTTTAATCGTCGCGTTGTCCGCCATGATGCCGGAATTGATCACCGATCCCTCGGATGCGGTATTTTCCACTTTAACGTTGCGGTTTTCAAGTTTTGAATCTTTAATGGTGGCGGAATTGGCCGATATTCCGGAATTGATCACCGAAGCGCCTGACGCCCTGTTCGTCACATTCTGGTTAACGTTGTCAATTTTTGAATTTGTGATCGTCGAGCCTCTGGCTTCTATGCCGGAATTGATTTTAGAACCTTCCACCGCAACGTTGGTCACTTCTTTATTTTCGTTTGTAATTTCCGAATTTTTGACGGTTGCGGAGGAACCGCCTCCGCCGGTGCTGACCTGCGTGAGACCCATGACCATCGGAATTGCGGTTGCGGTTACGATTACTGCGATGATTGTCTTTTTCATGATCTTACCCCCCTTTTTTCCGTTGCAACTTACCTGTTGCAACTTGGTTTTCAAGTTAACTTATTGTCTATATAATACAACCGTCAGTTTCCTCCCAGATCGACTCCGGAATTTGCTTTTGAGCCGCTGCCGGTTGCGGTATTTGACACTTTCGTGTTCGATTGCGATATTTTAGCATCTTTAACAGTTGCGCCTTCGAGTTTCACTCCCAAATTAATATTGCCTCCCTGGTCCGCGGAGTTGGTCATATCTCTATTAACATTGGAAATGGTGGAATTTTTAATAGTCGCGCCATCGGCAGCGATGCCGGTGTTTATTTTTGAACCTTCGGTTGCGGTATTTGCTATATTTGAATTATCGTTGATTACAGTTGAATCTTTAATGGTCGCATTATCGGCGCTGACCCCGGAATTGATTTTACCGCCCTGGGTTGCCGTGTTGATTACTCCGGTATTGGAATTAATGACCGTCGAGTTTTTAATAGTCGCATTATTCGCGTTGACTCCGGAATTGATGACGGAACCTCCCGCCGCGGTGTTTTGCACCGCAATATTGCGATTTTCAACCTTTGAATCTTTAATGGCGGCATTGTTGGCTTCAATGCCGGAATTGACGACGGAACTTCCGGTCGCCTTGTTGATTACATTTTGATTGGTGTTGTCAATTTTTGAATTCGCGATCGTCGAACCTTTTGCCGTTATTCCGGAGTTGATTTTAGAACCTTCCTGCGCGGTGTTGACCACATCCTGATTTACATTCTTTACTTCCGAATTTTTCAGGTTGACATAGGAAAGCCCCATCGCCATCGGCATGGCGAGTGTGGTAATTATTAAAGAGTAAATGACTTTCTTCATAAATCAACCTCTTCGATAAATATCGAACACTTCAATATTAAATTGCACAAGAACCCCTATACATTAATATATTATACATCATAAACTTAATATTGGCAACTGATTACCATTCCGTATCTTTTTTGAACGGATTTAGCGGCGCTTCTTTTTTGGGAACCGCCACAGTTGCCTGTTTCTGCGGCGCTGGTTCCTGTGCAGGCGAAGCCCCCGCCGTCTCCTGACGCGGTGCGGCCGGCGCGGCATTCTGGTTTTGGTTATGAGTCCCGGCAAGACTGGCGTCAATCCGATTAATCATATCTTTCGGATCCGGCTGATCCGGCAGCAAAAGCGAGGCCTGCCGGTAAAGTTCTCTGGCCTGCGGCAATCCGCCCTGCTTGTAGAGATTATCCGCCTGTTCAATCAGGGAATTGTATTGCGCTATTTTTTTACTTGTTTCCTCCTGAACCTTCTGGGCTGCGTCATTCTGATCTTTCTGGTAGTGGCGAATGCGTTTTCTGGATTCCGCCAGCGGCACGGTTTCCCATAGTTTCAGGAATAAAGAAGCATAATCCGGGCAATTGTAATATTTCATTCTCTCTTTAATAACCGCCAGTTCACTGTCGGAAATTCCGGCAGCCGAGCGATCAATGCCCGGAGTTCCGTGGAAGAACAAAAATTCTTTCAAATACGTGTACTGCTGCGCCTGGTTTAACGCTTCAAACTCTTCTTTAAGCCTGGCCAGCATTCTGGTATCCGGCGGCGCGCCTTCCACGCACTGCCAGTATGGGACATCAAAATATTTGCCCAGGACTTCCAGTACGCTAAGTTCCACCAGCAGCCGCAAGGCCTGGTATTTCCCCTGCTTCTTGTTCAATGAATAATCAAACGTAAAGCCGTTTCCTTCAAAGAAAAATCCGACTGACCAGCCCAGTTCGGTTTTGCGCAGATTTATGGAATTTATTGTCTGAACGCCGGAAAGATAAGTCTGGCTTTGATATTCCATCAATTGCAGATCAAGGGTCATCCGCGATATTCCTGAACTTGCTTTATACCCGGCGCCGCCGTCATATTGATAATTCGATCCCAGATTATCTCCAACATTGGCCTTGCTTTTCAATTCCCGCTTTTTCTCAATCAGGTCTTTATCAAATTCCGTGATTCCTCCGGCGATCACGATTTTCGGCAGGGCGCGCTTAATGTCGCCGCCGGTAGTCGTTTCACTGATAACATAATTGGGGTCGAATGGAACATAGACGACAGTATTGCCGATTTTATTTACGGATGAGCTTAACATTCCGGAAACGCTGTCCGGCAGATCTTTTTCCGCCGTTTCATTTTTGATCAGTTTGCTCTGTACCCTGATTTGGGGGATATTGTATGCTTCAAGCATCAGTCCAAATCTTTTGAGCGAATCATCATAAGCCGTCTGCTTTTGAATCGCCTTCCCCAGGTCCTTGTCCATGTCTTTGACCTCTTCGTCGCTGATATTACTGCCGAACCAGTCAACGACTGAACACGAACACATCAGCAATGTCGCGACAATGCCTACCGCCCAAAAGACTTTTGACTTCTTTATAGTTTTACCATTCATTTTCTTTGCCTGCCCCCAATACAGTTTTATATTTATCGAGTTTAGTGTTAATTGTTTTTAACATTTCCGCCAGTTTTTTATTGTCCGGGTCGGCGGCCAGCGCCGCCTGCACTGCTTGGAGCGCCTGTTTGTAGCCGGCCTGGTTGAATGCGGAGTTCTCGGCGGACTTGAATAAACGTTCCGCCTCTGCACACAAGCTGGTCCGCTGATCAGTTTCCGCCTTGGCGTTGGCCTTGATTGCCCGGATTTCCTTCAATTTTTGCGCAGGATAGGCTTCTCCGGAAAACAATTCAGCCGCTTTGGCATAAAAAACCGCGGCATCATCATATTTCTGTTTCTTGAACAATTCATCGCCGTTGGCGACATTAGCATGAAAAGAGTTGATTTTGGCCTGCATGACAGCTTCCTGCTGTTTTTTCTCCTGTTCGGCAGCCGCGGCTTTGGCCTTGTTTTCCGCTTCCGTAAGCCGTTGTTTTTCGCGCTCTTCTCTAAAACGGTAACGATCTTCGATGGCAATCCGGACCGAAGATTTTTCAACCGGCACGGAATTCCATAATTTAATATAAAGATCTGCCATTGAAGAGCATTTAAGGTTGTTCATTTCAGTTCTGATGATCTTTTCCTCAAAACCCTGAATAACCGGAACGTCTCGCTGGACATCGTAGCCGTGCAGAAACAATATTTTCTTTAATTTGAGCGCCTGTTTGTCTTCCGGCAGATAAGAGAACTCGTCGCGCAGCCGTTCCGCCATTTTCAGGTCGGGTTCGGCGCCGTCAATGCACTTCCAGTACGGCACTTCGAACATCTTGCCGAGCAGTTCGATCAAACTGAATTCCACCACCGTCCGCAATGCGGCATGTACCCCCTGCTTATGTTTAAGATCGTAGTCAAAAGACGCGCCGTTGCCCATATAATATGCAAAAACACCCCACCCCAGCCTGTCTTTACGCAAAAGAATCGAATTGGAAGTAATGACTCCGGGGAAATAAGCCTGGGTTTTATAATCCAACATGCTTAAATCTATCGTTACTCTGGAGAGTCCGCCCTGCGTGCTCAATCTGCCGCCGCCGGATGCGCCGGCCCAGCCGCCTTCCGCTTCCATTTCGCGTTCTTTTTCAACCATATCCTGATCAAAGCCGGTTATCCCGCCGGCAATCACGACTTTGGGATAAATGCGTTGAATATTGCCGCCGGTGGTGGTTTCGCCAATTACATACTGCACGTCATAAGGTATGAAAATCAGCGGCTTTCCGATTTTGCTGATCGTTGTTGAAACCATGACATAAAGATCGGATGGAACACTTTGCTCGGCGGTCTGATTGCCGATGTTTTTACTCTGGACAGGAGTCTCCGGAACTCCATAGCCTTTCAGCATCAGCCCGAATTGGGCCAGGGATTTTTCAAAAACCGTAGTCCGCTTTTCCGCCCGCATATCTTGTTCGAGTTCTTTAACCTCTTCATTATCGGTTTGAGCGGTCATCCAGGCGCATGAGCATAAAGTCAGCGCCAGAAAAGCGGCGACCCCGGCCACCGCCGGCAAGCCGCAAACACGAAGAAAATTGATTTTCTGATAATGCATTTAAACGCTATTCCACAAAGGTTTTGACTTTCTTAACTTTATAGTCGCTGCCGTCAACGGTAGTATCCCCGGCGGAACCGCCGTTTTCTTCAACCTTGGCTCTTTCCTTGGCGCTGACAAAAACATTCTTTGTTCCGGTGGGATCAACTCCGCCCTGGTCTTTGTAAACTTTAGCTTTGTGCTGGATTTTTATTCCTTCAATAAAATTATCCGAACCGACCGAAGTCTTAACTTCACGAACTTGCGGAGCTTCCACATTGACATTGCCGATGCTTACTGCCGAACGGTCTCCGCCAGTCCCCCTGGACGAACCTCCCGCGCCGCCATAGTCATCTGACTTGACGGAGCCAATGGAATAATTCCGCCCCTCGGCGTCAACATTGCCGACGGTGACATCAGTTCCAATCTTTTTATTGCTGACATCGCCTTCAACCGCGCCGACTTTTACCGTGGAGTTGGAAGCGTTTATTTCTCCGGCCCGGACTTTCGTTGTAACTTCGGCATTATCGGCTCCGGTGAGATTCACTCCGGTATTTACATTGGCGTTATCCGCATTAATGTTGGCTTTGGAGTCAACTTTAATCCTGGCTTTTTCAATTACCGCGCCGTCAGCCTTGATTCCGGTATTCACGGTGGAATTATCCGCCCGGACATTGCCGCTGAATTTATTTTCAATGGTTGAATTTTTGACGCTTGATCCTTTGATTTGAATCCCGGTATTTACATTGGAGCCATTACGGGCCTCCGTCGCAACGTTCTCGTTCGTATTGGTAATCCTGGATTGCTTTACCTCGGAAGAATCGCTTTCCGGCAGAGCATAAATGCTATTCCCGGATAATGATGCCAGAAAAACAGACAATAAGATTAGATCTTTACGAGTTCTCATAAACCATTCTCCCCCGAATTATGAGCTACTATATTATAGTTTACACTACAAAACAGTATCTGGCAAATAAATTTTGCGAATTTACAAGTTTTCTATATTGCCGGAGCACAAACAATCCTGAACCCGATATTTTTCTTGCCGGACTTGTAATCAAAATTATATCTGGCGGAACAAAACATGTCTTCGGCATTGCTGGTAAAACTGCCGCCGCGCAATACCTTGGTGCTGTCCGGAGAGTTTTTCGGCCCGACAGGGTTCTCGCAATCAAAACTGAGGAAATTCTCATCATACCAGTCATGACACCACTCCCACGAGTTTCCAAGCATGTCATACAGTCCCCAGGCGTTCGGTTTTGCCTTTCCCGCCGGATGCAGGGTATTGCCGCTGTTTTCGGCAAACCAGCCGTAGTCGCCAAGCACTGCCATATCATTGCCGTAATAATATCTGCCGTCAGCGTTGCCGGCGCGGCAACTGTATTCCCATTCCGCTTCGGTCGGCAACCGATAAACATAGCCGGACGGCAGCCGTTTGGCGGCGCGCTCCGCCACCGTCAGCCACTTGCAAAACGCCATTGCGCCCTGCCAACTGACGCCGGTCATCGGCATTGAGGGGTCTCCCCAGGTCTGGCCTGATCCTGCTTTCATATTATATTCTTCATTGACCGGACAGTCTTCGCCGGCAAGATTCAAACCTTTTTCCACCTGGTATCGCGCATTGCGGTCATTCAATGTCAGCGAAATAAGATATTTGCTGAACTGTTGGATTGTGATTTCGTACCTGGACATCCAGAACGGCCTGGTAATTTTAGCCCGGTAGCGGATTTGCGGATTATTCTTATCCGCGTTGGCCGATCCGGTTAAAATGCCGGGTTTTATTGGAACAAAAGCTATTTCCAGTTCCGGCACAACCCATATTCCGTCAGCCGAAGGCCCGGAATACATGCCCTTCTTCAAAGCTTCGACTTTGGCCGCCATCTGTTCAACCCGCCGGCGGGTCAAAGCCGACAGAAAAACATTTTTATCGTTCAATACGCCATACAATTGGCCCAGTGCTTCATCGCAAAGCACACGCGGGTCTTTGTCTCTTTCCTGCTGTTCTTTATTTTTTACCGCGTTCCAGTATTTGCGGGAAGCTTCTTCCATCGCCGCCTCCGTCCGCTCGCTCTGATTTTTGGAGAGGCTCTTCGCTATTTCAACCAGCTTAATCAGTTCGCCAACCTGCGGATTTTTCTGAATTCCATAAAACATTTTCGCGGCAATGCTGTTTTCCCCTTTTATCATTAACATCAGAGCGCGGTCGAATTGTTTTCCGGCATCCTGTCCGGTAACCGGGATGTCCAGTTGCGAATCCGGCGGCGGATTCTTTTTAACGTCCTCCATGATGCTTTTGATTTGTTCAAACGGCGCAACCCGCTGCATTTCGCGAAACGATTCAAATGCCGCTTCATAGTCTTTGGCTTTTATCCTGTCAAGTCCATATTCGAGGAATTCGCCGGGCGTCATCGTCAGTTTCTCCGCCAGAATGGCAATCATAAAAGAAACCGGGTCGTTGATTTTTTCCCCGGGGTCATCGTACATCCAGGTGTCAAAGCTTTTCTCAACCTCCCCGGTGTGTATGGATATATCCAGCAATTTGGCGACCATCACCAGGCGGTCTCCATCCTTTTTCAGTTCTCCGGTGACTATATATTCCGCCTGGGAAACTTTACCCATTTCAACCGGACTAAGCGATCCGCCGGTGTCGATGTTCTTCTCTTTCAACACTTTGGCTATTTTGGCGCGGGTAATCATCCGGTACTTCCCGGTCTGTGTCAGCTTGTTCTCCATTTCTTCTGCAATATTCCAGCCGGTTACGCCTTTCGGGGCCAACTCGGGAGATACTGTAAAATCGTGAACCGCAACCCAGATTTTTTTATAAAGATCGGTTTCCGTTGCTGCTGCTGTCGTCGCGGCAACTGCTATAACCATTACCAATAAAGTTGACAATAAACGCGTTGTCATTTGATTTCCCCTGACATATGGCAAATACTATATATTATAAGAATACTTGATTTCCCGAGAAAAGTCAATCCTTTTTTTCTCACTTTAAATAGAGCGCCTTTCCTCTTTTGAGCTCAACTGATTTTTTTGTTGAAAAAACCGGCTTAAAACGTTATATTATCATTATTGCAGAAAATGTGTAACCAAATTCGTTCTTCATGCGACTACTTAATGAACAATTCATTGGCCAATGGAATTGCAGAATAAAGTCGGCGGGCATGGTGCAAGCCGGTTAATTATAACAAAGGATATTGAAAAATGAAAAAAAGGTATGCAGTTCTATTGCTGTTTGCCTTGTTAACCGCAGCGGTTTCGGCCGAGGACATCACTACGACCGACGGGACGGTCTACAAGGACATTAAAATCAGCGAAACAACCCCAATCGGGATTAACTTTGTCAGCGGCGACAAAGCATGCTGGGTGGATTTCCGCGATCTGCCCACCGACGCCGCTAAAAAATATGGCTACGATCCGGCCAAGGCGGCACAATTCGAAAAAACGCTTGCTCAAAACCAAGGCAGCACACTTACCGGCAATATGCCGGTAACAGCCCCGGCGGCGGTAATCTCTCCTCCGGCGGCGGTAGCTGTTTCTCCGCAGGCAGTTAACGTTGCCACTCCGGTGGCTGCGACAACGGTATCTCCGCGAGCGGTCACGGTTACCGCCCCCGCGGCGGCAACAGTAGTATCGCCGCAATCGGTTAGCGTTTCAACTCCGGTGGCAACCGCTACCGTATCATCCGCGCCGGGCTCGGCCGGAATCGCGGTAACTACGCCAATCGCAAGCGTGACGATCGGCTCGCCGGCGCCGCCGCCGACGCCGGCCAGGGTTGTCGTGGTTAACAGCGGCGACCCGGTGGTCTATGACGAACAGATTGCCTATGAACCGGTTACCGCTACCTGGATCCTGTGGAACGGACGCTATTATCCCAGATATTGGTGGCATTACTGGTATTGGGACCATCATTATATATTCTCGAACGGTCGCTATTACCCGGCACATTATTTTCATAATGCCGGAAGGTGGCACGAAGGCAGATACTATCATTATGCTTCACACGGATCAGCGCACGGCGGCTATGAACATGGCGGCGAACGCGGCGGCGGACACGGCGGCGGCGGACACCGCTAGTTCTGGAATAATTATAGCAATAATACTGCACAAGGCCGGAGTTTTTTCCGGCCTTTTATCTAACAAACCGGAATTGCAATGCAGTTCCGGTCCGGCATCTGCAATAAATGTGTAACCGTATCAATAAATTTAACGACTCATTATAGAACAGTTCATTCACCATTGACAAAATAAAGCCGCCGCGCACAGCGCCTCCGGCATAAATTAAGAATTTTACAGTTATGGAAAAAAGATATACATTTATATTGCTGTTAGCCTTGTTCGCCGCCGCGGTTTCGGCCGAAGATATTACTACGACCGACGGGACGGTTTACAAAAACATTAAAATCAGCGAAACAACCCCAATCGGGATCAACTTTGTCAGCGATGACAAAGCCTGCTGGGTGGACTTCCGCGATCTGCCCCCCGATACCGCCAAAAAATACGGTTACGACCCGGCCAAGGCGGCTGAATTCGAAAAAATGCTTGCTCAGAGTCAAGGCGCCAACGCTCCGGCAACGGCTCCGGCGGTAGCGGGAACCCCGGCGCCGGCAGGGACTACGCCGGCAGCAGGGCCGCCTTTGCCGCCGCCTGTTGTTTCAGCGCCGCCGCCGGCGGCAGCGCCCGCACCTCCTCCGCCCGTTATAATTGTTAAAGTGAGGCCGGAACACAGGCCGGAACACAGGCCGGAACACAGGCCGGAACACAGGCAGAGAAGTTCAGAAAATTCAGAATTTATTGTATGGCATTGGTTGACTTATTGTTGGAAATGGCTATTTTAAACGGCAAGTATATCGACTTTTGAATCGATGGCAGAAGGTTCTGTAAAGAATAGTTTTTTAAGCGGCGATGAATCGTTGCAGCTTAACATTAAACCTGTAAATAAGATATAATTTTAGTAGTAAACATGCAAGTTGCATGGAAAAGGATCGTGTTTCATAAAAATTAAAAAAACGTCATCATCATAATTCTTGCGGGGGCTCATGCCTCTAGTATAACCAGACCGAAACCAATCATTTCGTGTTCAAGAAAGTCAAGCGCCTGGCGGAAAACAGCCCGGGCACACTCAAAAAAAGCAATCTGCAAAAGTGCCTCTGTACTTTTGCTTTAACTTAGGAGGTTTTATGTATAAGTATTTTTTAATATCGGCAATGCTTGCGCTTACAACCGCGGGTTTTGCCGATAATATCGTTGCTCTTGATGGTCAGACGTATCAAAACGTGCAAGTCAAAGAAACAACCCCGCTCGGCATCACCGGTACGGTTACTGAGAACGGACAGGAAGAAGCGGCATGGATCCCTTATGATAACATGAATCCCGCCGACCAGCAGAAGTACGGTTACGACGCGGCGAAAACCAGTGCGTTTATTGCCAAACTGAATGCAAATAAATCACAGATGGATGACGGCACGGTGGTGTCTTCTCCTAAAGGCCTGGTAAAGGATAAGTCAATCCAAATACCGAAAGATGACAATAATAACCCGATTCAAGGCAACCAGGCCAATGCAGCCGGCGTCAGCGCCGTAACTCCTGTCGCCGCGGCCGGAGTCAGCCCCCAAGCTGTAGGCGTGGCAACCCCTGTGGCAAATGTAGGCGTGGCCCCTGGCGGTATCGCCATTAACACCCCTGTCGCGAATGTCGGTATTTCTCCCGGCAGCATCGGAATTCAAACTCCAATCGCGTCCCTGTCCATCAGTTCCGGGCCGGCGCCGTATCCGGTAGCCTATGCTCCGGTGGCGTATGCTCCCCCGGTAACCTATGCTCCGGTGGCGTATGCCGCCAATCCGGTGGTTTATGCTGATGCGGTAGTTCCGCCGACACAAACTTGGATCGTTTACAACGGAGCCTATGTTCCGTATGCTGTTTATTACGGACAATGCTGGGGCAACAACTGGTGCTTCTACAACGGTTGCTGGCATCCGGCTAACTGGTACTTCGGTATCGGATGGTGGGGACGCGGCGGCTGTTATGGCTGGCACAACCAATGCGGGTATTATCGCGGCAGATACTACGGACACAATTATCGCGGCGGACGCGGCGGTTATGGCGGCGGACGCGGCGGTTATAGTGGCGGACACGGCGGCGGCGGAGAGCGCGGCGGCGGCAGCGGCGGACGCGGTGGCGGCAGCGGCGGCGGCGGTTATAGCGGCGGCGGCAGCGGCGGACACGGCGGCGGCAGCGGCGGCGGACACGGCGGGCGTTAATTCTAGTAATAATATTATACGGCCGGGAATTATTTCCCGGCTTTTTTTATGTGATAAACCGCGGACGTTCCGTTTTTGTCCGACGTATGCAATAAATGTGTAACTGTATCAATAAATTTAACGACTGATTATAGAACAGTTCATTGGCCATCTGAATTGGAGAATTTAAAAACCGGTACGCACAACGCCTCCGGTATAAATCAAGAAAGGTTACAACTATGAAAAAGAGGTATGCAGTTCTATTGCTGTTTGCCTTGTGCGCAACTGTCCTGGGCGAAGACATCACCACTACTGACGGAACAGTTTACAAGGATATCAGAGTAACCGAAATAACTCCAATCGGAATTAACTTCGTCAGCAATGAAAAGGCCTGCTGGACTGACTTTCGCGATCTTCCGCCCGATGTTGCTCAAAAATATGGCTACGATCCGGCCAAAGCGGCTGAATTCGAGAAATCCCTGGCTCAAAATCAGGGCAGCAATGTTGTTGCCGGAGACCCTTCGGAGATGGTCGCCGATAAAGCCGCCCTGGAGGAAGATACCATTCAGTCCGCGGCAGCAACCCCGGTTCAAGGAGGAGGCATAATCATTAATGCGCCGGTGACAAATACAATCGTAAATGTTGTTCCGCCGCCGTCGCCTCAGGTTATCGTCGTCAACAATGGCGATACGGTGGTTTATGATCAGCAGATTGATTATGAACCAGCAACCACCGTATGGGTCTTGTGGGGCGGGCGCTATTATCCGCGTTCCTACTGGCATTACTGGTACTGGAAAGATCGTTACGTTTACTGGAACGGCCGTTATTATCCGGCGCATTGCTATTACAGCGGCGGCGTGTGGGATCATGGCAGATATTATAAGTATGCGCCGGACCCGCGCCGGAACTTCCCGTCCGGAAATCGTGATTCCCGCGTCTCTTATTCCGCACACAAGGACAACCATGATACCGGACGCAAAGACAACCATGATACCGGAAAAATTAATCTGGTAAATAACGACAGACGCAATACTAACCAGGCGCAAACCGTTAATCGCGCCTCAAACAACAATAATCAGACGAAAACAACTGTTAATCGCGGCTCAAATCAGACGCAAACCGTCGCTCCTGACAACCGCACTGCCAATCAGGCTCAGACTGTCAACAACGACAATCGCGCCAAAGTTCAGAATGTGGTAAACGACAACCGCAAAGTGACTCCGACTACGCAAGTTGATAATCAGAATTCTGTAAGAACTCAGAATCCCGCCAAAGACAATCGCGCGGCCAATCAGGTTCAATCCACCAACAACGACAGTCGCGCTAAAGCGCAGAATGTGGTAAACGACAATCGCAAACCGGCGGCGCAAGTTGAGAACCAGAATTCTGCAAGAACTCAGAATGCCGCCAAAGATAATCGCGGAGGCGGCCAGGCTCAGCCGGGTGTTGACAATAACGCCAATGACAGAACCGGCGGCAATAATCGCGGAGATCGAGGAGATCGGGAAGATCGGCGGTAACTATGCTGACCCGGGCATAGCTTTGGTGCAACGCTGAAGCTATGCTCAAACGGGGTCTTCCCGGTTTAAAAGATTTAAAAATCCGTCAGGATTTCTTTGCTTTGCGGACTTTGCGGAAAAACTGCTGCATCAGAGCGCGGCATTCGGGTTCGAGAACTCCGGATTTTACTTCCACGTTCCACAACATGCCTTTGAACCCGGTGATGTCCAGGGCTGTTCCGGCGGCGCCGGAACGCGGGTCCGGCATTCCGTATATTAGCCGGCGGACATGAGCATTGACCATCGCGCCGGCACACATGGCACACGGCTCCTTGGTCACATAAATATCCACTTTGTCCAGCCGCCAGTCGCCAAGCGCAGCCTCGGCCTGAGTGATTACGAGTATTTCGGCATGAGCGGTGGCATCTTTCAGCAGCTCAACCTGATTGCCGGCGCGGGCGATAATCTCGCCGTCCCTGACGGCAATCGCGCCGACCGGCACTTCGCCCGCCTCCGCGGCGGTTTCCGCCATTACCAGCGCCCGGCGCATAAAATATTCATCGTCGAAAAGAATCATAATTTCGCGTTTTGGTTGTTAGTGTCTCATTCCGTTTTTTTAACGCTGGCGTTGATGATCGTTACTCCCTCGATGGAGAATCTGAACTGTATGGATTTATTCATGAATTTATAAGTGTAAAGGACATAATCCTTGCCCTCAAAAGATCCGGACACCGCATCTTTTTCGCCAAAAATAGCCTCCATTGACGGAATGTCCCGCAGATAAGAAAAATCAACGTTTTCAGCAATTATGCAGGCGGCATTGTATTTCTCCAGCGAACTTGTTGAAAGATTCGGGTCTTTAAGCGTTGCAATCTCAACCGCAAAATGACGGTTGATGTCAACGTCTCCGGCCGGCAGTTTAGTTTTGCATCCGCCCGCCGCCGCCAGCAGTCCGCAGGCAATCGCCACAACCGTGAGCAGCATGTATTTCTTCATTATATCCCGTCTCCTTAATCTTGAAGTATTCATTATTTAAATATTGCCATAAACATTGATTTGCCGGAAAATGAAACTATAATGAATGACCATAAAATGCAAATTCTTTTTATGCTTTAATGTAAAATTCTTCAGTTCTCCAAAATCTCCGACGCAAAAATTATGCTTATTTTTGGTCTCTTTTATTGAAAAATTAAATATAAAACTGTATATTTATGAAAAGATTTCATAAAAGGTATTGCGTCATGAAAAAATCTGTTTTACTGGATAAGGGCAGTTTTCATCCGGGCTGCAACTATTGGGCGTCTCACGCCGGGATCAGAATGTGGGAAGACTGGCAACCGGAAATCATCGAACAGGACTTCAGGCAGTTGTCCAAATCTGGAATGCAGTTATTGCGCGTATTCCCTTTATGGCCGGTATTTCAGCCGCTGACGGCGGCGCGGATTCCATGGAAAGCCGCCGGCGAGCAGGAACTTCGCTTCGGCGATAAGCCGCTGGGACATACCCCGGCCGGAAACGCCGGAGTGTCCGCCGAAGCGATGGATAAATTCCGTCTCTTCGCAGACCTGGCCGAAAAACACAACCTGAAACTGGTGGTGGCGCTGGTTACCGGCTGGATGAGCGGACGACTGTTTGTGCCGCCCGCGCTCGAAGGCTGCAATGTGCTTACCGATGCCACCGCGCTTAAATGGCAGCAACGCTTTGTCAGCTATTTCGTTGAGACGTTCAAAAATCATAAAGCGATTGATTCGTGGGGGCTGGGTAACGAGTGCAACTGCATGGGCAGCGGCGTCACCCGCGACCAGGCATGGCTCTGGACCAATACTGTCACATCCGCCATCCGCCAGGCCGATCCGGAGCGGGCAATACTGTCTGACATGCACGGCATTCAATGCGAAAACGGCAGTTGGCGGATCGCCGACCAGGCGGAACTGACCGATATTCTCACGACCCACCCCTACCCGCAGTTCACCCCGAAATGCAACCAGGACCAGCTTAATACCATCCGCAACGGACTTCATGCCGCCGCGGAATCCAGATTGTACGCCGATGTCGGCAACCGCCCCTGCATTCCGGAGGAACTCGGAACCCTGGGGCCGGTTGTATGCAGCGAGAAAAACGCCGCCGCTTATCTCCGGACGACCATGTTTTCCAGTTGGGCTCATGATTGCCGGGGGCTGCTCTGGTGGTGCGCCTATGATCAGGACCATCTGGACTTTCCGCCTTATGAATGGACCGGCCTTGAACGCGAACTAGGCTTAATCAGGAATAATCGCGAAACCAAACCGGTATGCGATGCCATGCGGGAGTTCGGCGGGATACTGAAAAAAATGCCGTTTAAAAACCTGCCGGAATTCAGGAAAAACGCGGTTTGCGTCCTGACTCGCGGCCAGGACCAGTGGAGCGTCGCTTTCAGTTCGTTTATTCTCGCCAAAATGGCCGGATTCGATCTCGAATTCCAGTATGCGGATCAGCCGCTCAAGAAATCTGAATTTTACCTTGTGCCGTCGGTTGCGGGCAGTTCTCCGCTTTACCGTTCAGAGTGGCTGGCGCTGCTGGACCGGGCGCAAGCCGGCGCGACGGTATTTATGACCTACGACAGCGCATTTATTCAGCCCTTCGAAAATGTTTTTGGCATTGAAGTGGAGTCCCGCGAGAAAGCTTCGCATCCTGAGAGTTTCAAGCTCGATGACAAAACTTTGACCTGCATGCATGCCGACGTGATGCTCAAACTTAAATGCACTGCCGCGGAAATACTGCTGGCCGATTTAAAAGACAATCCCCTGCTGACCTGCAACCAGTACGGCAAAGGCAAAATGTTGTTCCTGAACGCCCCGCTGGAAAAATATTTGAGCGACACCCCGGGCGTTTTCAACCGCACAGAGATAAAGCCGTATTGGAAGCTTTATGCCATGGCGGCAAAACTCGCCGGAGTGAACAGGATTATTGTTTCCGGCAATCCGCAAGTCGGCGTTACGGAGCATTTCATGTCCAAAAACGAAGCGGTGGCGGTATTGATCAATTACAATCCGGCCCCGGCGGCAGTCAACCCGGTACTGGGCCGCGGTTGGAAACTGACGGAAGTAATTTTCGGACAGCGTTCCGGCAAAAAATTGAATATCGGCGGAAATGACGCGGCAATCGTGAAATTAGTTAAAGAGTCTTAACCGAATCCCTTTCAATCAGCCGGTTTTCCAGGCGCAAATGAATCTGCTCCAGCGGTTTTCCGGCAATCAGTTCGTCCAGGCGGTTGACCACGATTTCGGCAAGCACCGGAAAATTCTGGTCAATCGTCGTTTGCGGTGGAACCAGATATTGCGACAGATTGGCGGTTTCAAATGAAATCGTCGAAATGTCTGCCGGAATTGATTTATTCATCAAATACATCACATAGCAAAACTGCGGAACAATTCCTTCGCAACCGACGACAACCGCGGTACAGCCGGTTTTTACAATGCGGGCAAAAGCCTCGAGCAGCGTTTCTTCATCTTTTTTGACAAATTTCAGCTCGAACTCCAAACCGCTGGCGGCAAGGCCGTCCCGATAGCCGGCCTGCCGCTCGGCCATGCCCCAGGACAGCGGACCCGGATTCTCTCCAATATAGGCGATTTGCCGGTGTCCTTTGGCAAAAAAATAATCAACCGCTATTTTCAGGCCCTGCCGGTGATCGGTCGAAACCGAAGGTACCCCTTCAATCTCGTGATTGACCGTCACCATCGGAATATCCAGCCCTTTCAGCGCGTTGGCGGCGGCGGGGGAAATTGCAATCAGGCCTTTCAACGAAGTGTTGTGCAGCAGCGGAGCGGAAGTATGCGGAATTATTTCAAATGCATAATTGCGCTTGAAAAGTAATTGGGAAAGCGCGGTTATCATCAGCACTTCAAACTGGCCGAGATTAATGCCGTCATAACCGTTTAATACAATTCCGATATTGTTTTTGGCGGCGCTGAATTTCGGCGAATATTTCATCCGGCGCGCCACTTCCAGCACCCGGTTCCGGATTTCGTCCTTAACATAGGGATGCCGGTTGAAGACCCGGGAAACGGTGGCGGGCGAAACTTCCGCCGCCGCCGCAATATCTGAAATTTTCTTTTTCTCATTCATAACCGGCCGGTCCTTTTCATATATACTCTAATAAGGTTGAATTCAAGCGGGCCTGACTCTCAGGTAGAAAGAAATCTTATCATTGCGGGAAATTAAACGAAAGCCGTTTTTCTCATATAAATGTATGCCGGAAAGGTTGTTGTTGTCAACGGAGAGTTTAATCTCCCTGATCCCGGCTTGGTCTCCGGCGTCGAGCAGCGCCGTCATCATTTTGCCGCCCAGCCCCTGTCCGGTATGGCCTTCGGCAACGCATATTCCCAGCCAGACCGTATCGCCCTCGCGGTCGAGATGCCCGTAACAGACGGGAGTTCCGGCGTCATCCAACCCGAGCAGCGTAACGACGTGATTGCTGATAATTTCCGCGGGACGCGAATGAAAGTATCTGAAACTGGACCCGGAAGCGCCGATCAGCGAAATGAATCTGCGCAGCAAGCCGATCGCGGCTTCATCTATTTTTACAATCTTCATAAATGTCCTTGATAATCTGGTCCAGCAGGGCGACGCATGATTTGCGCGAATAATCCCTGAGCAGTTCGGCAATGCTTTCCTCCAGGTTCAATTCGCTGCGCCGCTGAAGCAGGCTGAGCAGCTTGACTACCGCGGCGTTCGTGTTCCGGACTTCAATTCTGCAGCCGTTGATGAAGTCTCTGACTTCCTCGCTCTCCACCCCGGCGATAATCGGGGTACCGCACAGCAAAGATTCTTTCAACGGCCAGTTGGCGGGCTGGTTAATGCTGGGCTGGCAGACAAAATCCACGGCGCTGTAGTAAAGCGGCAGTTTTTCTTTCGGCAGACAGCCGAGAAACTCGACATTCTTGCTCAAATTAAGTTCCGAAATGCGCTTGAGAAATTTTTCCGTGCCGACCGGGTCATTCACATAAACCGTGAACAGCAATTTTACTTCCGGACAGTTATTGCGAAGTTCCGCAATGACGTCAAGCAGCGGATATGAACCTTTAATTCCGGTCAGATCGGTGCTGTGGAACAGCAGCGGGAATCCCGGATGTTTTTTGCGGATGTCCTCAATCTCTTTTTCCGTGGCGCGCTTGTACATTTCAGTATCAATTCCCGCATAAACCGTACTGGCGGTAATTCCGTATTCTTCAAGCAGTTTGGGAATATTGGTCTTATTGACGGTAATCACCTTGTCCATCTTCTTCACGGCGGCCTTGTCCGCGCCGACATACAGCCGTTTCATCATCCGGAAAAAGAACTGATGGTGCATCCTGAAGTTCTGCAAAAAACCTTTGTCGTAGAAAAATGCGAACGGCTCGTAACATATCTGGATTTTCGGAAGTTTGAAGTCGCACACCAGCCAGTTCATCGGAAACATGCTGTTGATGATAAAATCATAATCCCGCAAAACCGTTTCCAGTTCAGCTCTTTTCCGGCGGATTCTGCCCGGCAGGGTCAGCCAGTAGGTCGGCGAATTGGTGGATTCGCGGTCAAGCTGCACGATTTTCATGCCGGCCTGTTCCACTTGAGTGACGGCTTCGCGTGACGCGACGTCGCAGAACAGGGTTATCTGGTGGCCGTGATTGCGTTGCAGCGCTTCGGTGTAATCCAGCACGAATCTGGTGCCGCCGCTGTTAACGTGCAGAAGATGTGAATGAAACCAGGCTATGCGCATAACTTATTGAACCGTAAATTATATTATTTATCTGTATAAAACTTTTTAACTTGTAACTATGATTAGTAACTCACCATTAACCATTAACCATTAACCATTAACCATTAACCATTAACCATTAACCATTAACCATTAACCATTAACCATTAACCATTAACGCCACTCAGGAAGCAAACTCCCGAATGATTGAACAAATGTAATCAAGGTCGGATTCGGTCAAATCCGCATGCGTCGGCAGATTGAACCCGGCCGCCGACAGCCGCTCCGTCACCGGCAGCGTGTCTTTACGCTGCATTGACTCCTGCCGGAACGGCGGCAGCGTATGCAGCGGGATGAAAAACGGACGGGAATCCACGCCGTTTTCTTTCAGATAAGTCATAAGTTTATCGCGCGAATGCCCGTACTGGGCATGATCGACCGTAACGCAGAAAAGCCACGGCGCCGGAACCGCCCAGGACGCCACCGGCTGGAAACCGATTCCGGGAATATTGTTCAATCTGGCGCGATAGCCGGCAAACACTTTTCTTCTTCTTGCCAGGATTTCTTCCTTGCGCTCGATTTGCGCGCAGAGAATGGCACAGGCGACATTGGTCAGCCGGAAATTATAACCGGTAACCGGGAAATAGTACCGGCGGTCAGGGTCCATGCCCTGTCCGCGCAGCGTGCGGATGCGCAACGTCAGCCCGGGGTCATTCAGCGTCAGCGCGCCGCCTTCGCCGCAGGTGAAAATCTTATTGCCGAAAAATGAAAACGCGCCGATTTTGGCCAGGCTGCCGGTGGGGCGGTTTTTGTACAATGCGGTATGGGCTTCCGCCGCATCTTCAACCACCCACAATCCATGAACGGCGGCGATATGATTGATCGCATCCATGTCGGCGGGGTGTCCGTACAGGTCAACCGCGATAATCCCCTTGGTCTTGCGGGTAATGGCGGCTTCCAGCAGTTTCGGATCAATGCACCAGGTTTCAGGGTCCACATCCACAAACACCGGTTCCGCGCCGACGTAACGCACCGCGTTGGCGGTCGCGATATAAGTCAGGGAAGGCACCAGCACTTCGTCGCCGGGGCGCACATCCAGGGCCAGCAGCGCCAGGTGCAGCGCAACCGTGCCGTTGCATACCGCTACCGTCTGGGCGGTTCCCGCCATGCCGGAAAATTCTTTTTCAAAGCGATTGATGAATTCGCCGGTGGAACTTATCCAGGTGCTGCGGATTGCCTGGACTGCGTATTCTTCCTCTTTGCCCTTCAGGTCCGGCGCCGCCAATGCTATTTCTCTAAAGTCTTTTCTCATGTGCGTTCCTAAATTGTATAAAGATATAGTATCAAATCTCCCTATTAATATAAAACAATATTTCCGATAATACAATAGTGTCACCGCGCACAAATGCTCGCTGGCAACAGGTTGCTCGAAAATTCTGCAAGTATTGGGGCTGCTAAAGAGTACTGCAAGCATCTTGCTTGCTTATCAAGCTGGAAGCTTGAGTTACTTTGAATACCGGCAAACGCAAAGACGCAAAGGCGCAAAGGCACAACGAAAAGTAAAACTTGCCATTGTTTTTCTCTCCGTGTCTTTGTGTCTTCGTGCGAGAATATGATTTTGGGGCTGCTAAAGAGTACTGCAAGCATTCCCGCTTGCTTATCAAGCTGGAAGCTTGAGTTACTTTGAATACCGGCAAACACAAAGGCGCTTCGGGAGAAGCGCGAAGATGTAAAGGTTATTTTGAGACGGGTTCTAAGGCTTGCGATACTTTACATGGGGATTGAGACGCCGCTTGAGGGCGATATTGCGCGGGGGATGGCGACTCCGCTTCAATCCCAAAAAATCCCGGAGGGATGGCAGGATTATAGCAAAATCATAAAAAAACAAATAAAACCTCGAAGCGGGTGAAATAGTAGGGTGGAGTCGCCGAACCCGCCTCCCGGATTTGAGCCAGTTTCGGCGAAACTGGCATACTGAATTTCTGCGTCTCGAAAAGTGTCAACTATCTCTAACCATTATTTGAAAAATACCGAAAACAATAAACAATAATATAGCGACAATCATATCATCCTTTCATGTTTTCCAGAATCTCGTTTCATCCTTCTTTTCCAGCTGGTTTCCGCATTTTGGACATTTTGCCGGAAGGCGATTATTGCCCGTCAACAGACTTAAAATGAACCGGAAGGAATATTATATGTCTGACCGGTAAGCCGTTTCCCGCAATATTCCAGCGGTTTGTCTTGATTTCTTACGCTATCCTTATCATGCTTCTCGCTCCAAATTATCCCGATGGGATAACACGTTTATAGAAACAATCAATCAAATCTATCTTCGACTCCGACGGAGTCGAACAATACACTTGACTTGTTTATGCTATAAACGTTTTTCAGTTCTATTTTCTTGCATTTCAACAACACCATTGTATTTTACAATGCAAGGAAGGTTACATTATCTTATAATCAATGGTTTGACATGAGCAGGAGAAAATGCTTTTTCTATAAAAAAAGCGAAATGTAATTATGAATCGTTCGCAATATTTCGATTTCATTGAAGAAAATCTCAGCATGCTTGCTACTCGCATAGAGATGCGTGGAGGGTTAAATCTTCTGGACTTGCATCTGCATTCAGAGAACTTCTATCTGTATTTCTTTAATATTCTTTTTAGGTTTAACCTTCAAAATATTAACACTATACAAAAAAATGCGGCAGGCATCGATTTGGTAGACACTGCAAATAAAATAATTATTCAAGTGTCTGCTACTGCAACCAAGCAAAAGATTGAATCTGCTCTCGCTAAAAATCTTTCTATATATAAAGGTTATTCCTTTAGATTTATCTCCATATCAAAAGACGCAACGGCTTTGCGAAAGAAAAAATTTTCCAACCCTCACAATCTAATATTTTCACCAGCCGATGATATTTTTGATGTTCCCGCGCTTTTAAAATCCATTTCCGACATGGAGATTGATAAACTGAAAGAGGTTTTTGAATTTCTTAAAAAAGAACTTAAGAGCGAACCTGAACCAGAAAAAATGGAATCCAATCTAACTACTATTATTAATATCCTTTCCAAAGAGGATTGGAACGTTGGAATGGTTACGATTGAAGTTATTCCGTTCGATATTGAAGCAAAGATTTCCTATAATCAACTGGACAACGCAAAGCCCCTTATTGATGATTATAAGTTTCATTATTCCAGAATAAATAAAATCTACTCCGAATATGATAAACAAGGTGTTAACAAAAGCCTGTCAATTCTAAATGGTATACGTTCAGAATATGTGGCTTTATGTTCAACCGAGAGTCCAGACCTGTGTTTTTTTAATATTATTGACAAAGTTATACAAAAAATTATATGTAGTACAAATTATGTTCAAATTCCGGAAGAAGAACTTAAGCTGTGTGTCCAGATTCTTGTTGTAGATGCTTTTATTCGTTGTAAAATATTTAAAAACCCTCAAGGAGCATGCCATGCTCATCCCTGATAATATACATCCAGAACAAACTATTTATTTCAATGGAGCCTTTGTTCTGAGAGAGCTCCAAGAACATCACATAATGGATATGCTAGATTTATATATTCAGACAACAACTAAGCGAGAAATGAGCATGCCTGTTTTTGTATTATGTCTCGACTGGCTTTTTCTCATCAATTTGATTACATTAAATGATAACGGCAAGGTGAAACTATGTTCTTAAAATCACTGACCATTACCAGGGGGGATGGCACTGTAATCCGAAACATCCCATTTCATTCAGGACTTAACCTTATCGTTGACGAAACACCTGTAGTAAGTGGCAAAGAGACTGGGAATAACGTTGGGAAGACAACTGTTCTCAAGTTGGTTGATTTCTGCCTTTATGGCAATGCAAAAGGAATATACTCAGATTACGAAAACAAACGGAACGAGTACAAGCTTGTCAAAGACTTTCTTGTAAACAAAAGAGTGCTTATTTCTCTGGTTCTCAAAGATGACCTTTTACAGGAAGAGTCTCGGGAGGTACTCATTGAGCGAAATTTTCTGCCTCGCAAGGATAAAATTCAACGCGTAGATGGCAACAATAAAACTGATGACGAGTTTGAAGAGGCACTAACAAATCTTCTATTTCCAGGGCATTACGGGTCAAAGCCGACCTTCAGGCAGATAATCGCTCATAATATCCGCTACAAGGATCTGAGTATCAACAATACTCTCAAGAACCTTGATAGTTTTACCCGCGATGATGAATATGAAACGCTTTATCTTTTTCTCTTGGGTTGCGATTTTGAACATGGAGGAACCAAGCAGGAACTACGCGCACAAATCGCTATTGAAGAAAAATTTCGGGAACGACTTGAATCAGAGCAGACAAAATCTGCATACGAAACAGCGCTAGCTCTTATTCAATCAGATATAGAAGAACTTGAGCGTCGAAGAGCGTTATTGAACCTTAATCCCAATTTTGAATCGGATTTGGACAAACTTAACAGAATTAAATATCAGATAAATCTTACTTCATCTGAAATCGGCAGATTTAAACTCCGCAAAGATCTGATTTTAGAGGCCAAGAATGAGATGCAATCTGGCATATCTAATATCGATATGCAGCAGTTGCAGCAAATATATCAACAGGCAACATCTCTAGTGAAAGGAATTCAGAAAACCTTTCAAGAACTCTATGATTTTCATAACCGCATGGTAGAGTCTAAGCGACAGTTTATTGTACAGGATCTGCCAAAGATTGATGCAGAACTTGCAACGAAACGCAAGTATCTGAATAACCTCTTGACTGAAGAAGTCCAATTGAATGCCGCCATCACCCAAAGTGATTCCTTTGATGTACTTGAACAGCTAATTTTAGAGCTTAATGCCAAATATCAAATGAAGGGTGAATATGAAAATACCCTGCGTCAATTGAACGCTGTAGAATTAAAACTGATGGAGCTAAATAAAGACCTTGCCGAGATCGACAAAGACCTTTTTTCCGATGAATTTTCCATGAAAATCAAAGAGCAGATAAACAAATTTAATCGCCATTTTTCGTTTGTGTCGCATGAACTATATGGTGAAAAGTATGCATTGAAGTTTGATACAAAAACAGTAAAAGGTCGTCGTCTCTACGAGTTTTCCGCATTTAACACCAATTTTAGTTCGGGTAAAAAGCAGGGGGAAATATCCTGCTTTGATATCGCATACACGCTCTTTGCCGATGAAGAGAATATTCCCTGTATGCATTTTCTACTAAACGACAAAAAAGAACTAATGCATGACAATCAACTCTTGAGAATTGCCCATTTTGTAAATACAAATGGGATACAGTTTGTTGCATCGATTCTAAAAGACAAGTTACCGGATGAATTAGATAAAGATGAATATGTGGTGGTTAAATTATCACAGGATGATAAGCTTTTCAGGATTGAAGAATGAGTTGCCCCTGACTGTCACATAAACGATGGTAATGATGAGCGTGGAAGCGTCACTTTTTGCAACACAACCCTAGTATCAGGACTGATAGCATAGACCCCGAAGCTTACTGGCGCAAGCTCAAAGAACGCTTAAAAGCTGAGGGAAATGAAACCGTGACAAATTGTCACGGTTTGAAAATGATCGCCGCGGACGGCAAGATGGCAAACTTTAGCTTTTTGTTTTCGAATCGTTAAGGATTTTGCGATGTCTGATGATCGGCTGAAAAACCCGATATTGGATAACGCATTTAGCGGGAAGTTGCCGGAGGTAAAAAATATGACCGAAACGGTTTTGTTGCGATAAAACGCGGAATGGAAAAATGAGTAAATCAAAAAAACTGTGTAGGTGGGGTCAAACTTTAGCTTTTGTGTTTTCGAATCGTTAAGGCTTTTGCGTTGTATGATGCGCGGAAATTAACGAAATTGTGGAACTAACTCAAAATCTGGTGACATGATGAATAAAAATGAACTTAGCCTTATTTTACAGGAAGGCGAAGGATACACGATTGAATTTAAGGAAAGCGTTAATTCCGATCTTCCGAAGGAAATGGTTGCTTTTGCCAATTCTTCAGGCGGACGAATTTTTGTCGGTATCACGGATGCTTCTGAAATTAAAGGCGTGATTTCGTCAAATACTCTTGTTTCACAAATTCAGGATTTTGCGAACAGTTGCGACCCGCAAGTTCCCGTTAAAATTGAGCATTATGAAAATTTGATTATTATTCATGTCAGGGAAGGCCTTAATAAACCGTACCGCTGCGCAAAAGGATTTTATATCCGGACCGGCGCTAATTCCCAGAAAATGACTACTCGCGACATTACCGAATTCATTCAGGCGGAGGGGAAGGTTCGTTTTGACGAGATTGTCCGGGATGATGTTGTGTTTGAAAATTATTTTGAGCCGAAAGTATTCTGCCGGTTTCTCGAACTTGCCCGCATCACAAGGACGATGAATGATAATGCAATATTGCAAAACCTCGGCGTGCTTGTTCACAAAAATCAAAAATTATATTTCAACAATGCAGGCTTGCTGGTATTCAGCGAGCAGTTAAGCCCTCATCTTTATTTTGCAAATATTACCTGCGCCCTGTATAAAGGGATCGAAAAAGTAACGGTGCTGGATAAAAAAGATTATGCCGGCGATCTTATCTCGAATATCGAAGACGCGATCCTGTTCTTAAAAAAACATCTGAATCTGCGTTATGAAATTACCAGCCTCCGCAGAAAAGAGATTCTTGAAATCCCCGAGATCGCTTTGAGGGAAGCCGTTGTCAATGCCGTCTGTCACCGCGACTATTTTGAAAAAGGCGCCAATATCATGGTTGAAGTTTTCGATGATCGCGTCCAGATTACCAATCCCGGCGGACTGCCCAAAGGTTTGACGCCGGAAAAATTCGGAACTCTAAGCGTCTGCCGGAATCCCTTGATCGCTTCTCTGCTTCAGCGGGCCAATTATATCGAAAAAATGGGAACGGGCATTTACCGGATCAGAAAAGCTTTGGCGGAGGCGGGTAATCCTGAACCGGTTTTCGACTGCGATGCTTTCTTTACCGTGATTTTTAAAAGAATTCCACAGAAAAACGTGGACGATAAGGCAACTACCCAAGAAACTAGCCTGGAAACCGGAAAAACCACCCTAGAAACCGGAAAAACTACCCTAGAAACCGGAAAAACTAGCCTAGAAACCGGGAAAACTAACCTAGAAACTAGTCCGAAGACTACCCTAGAAAAAATAATTAACCTGATTAAGGGGAATCCCAGGATAACCAGAAAAGAGATGGCTTTGCTGGTCGGACTGACTTTGGGCGGACTTAAATATCATTTGGCGAAGATGGAAAAAGCCGGAATTATCATACATGTCGGCGCGACTAAAAGCGGCTATTGGCAGATTATTGAACATAAAAAGGATAAATAAATGTTACAAAGCAACTCGGCGCTTAAAAGCAAAATTGATCAACTATGGAATAAATTCTGGAGCGACGACATCTCCAAGGCGGGGGACAAACTTTAGCTTTTGTGTTTTTGAATCATTAAGGATTTTGCGATGTATGATGATCAGCTGAAAAATCCGACATTGGATAAGACATTTAGCGGGAAGTTGCCGGAGGTAAAAATATGAACGAAACAGTTTTGTTGCGATAAAACGCGGAATGGAAAAATGAGTAAATCAAAAAAACTGCCAGACAATCAAATTACGGTTTATCAAACCCCGGACGGCAAAGTCAATATCGAGGTAATGTATGCCGGTGAAAATATCTGGCTTTCGCAAAAAAGATGGCTGAATTGTTTGATGTTGACCGCAGCGTCGTTACCAGACATTTGAAAAACATATTTTCTGAGCATGAATTGCCTGAAGATTCAGTATGTGCAGATTTTGCACATACTGCCGAAGACGGAAAAATCTATCAGACCCAATAGATAGATAAATAACGAATTATAATAAAAATCATGTTGATCCTGTCCATCCACGCCTACGGTGGGCAAGCCCTGTTTATTTTTTTCAAAAAACTTGATTTAACATCCTTATTTTAAATCCTTTGCGCATTCTTTGATTGACAAAAATCCCATATATGTAGACTTTGATTTAAATTTTAAAATGGGGAACTATGGATTAATTGAAAGTTGAAAATTGAAAATGAAAAAACAAAATAACAACAGCCTAAAAGCAGTCTCCAGACTCTCGGAAATGCGTTCTAAAACAAGAAAATGTTTTCTCTGTGTCTCTGTGCCTCTGTGGTTAAAAGGATTTTGCTCAATTGGTCTCTAAACCCTCGGAAATGTTGGAATGAGAAATAGTATGCCAGTTTTGCCAAAACTGGCTGGGAGGCGTTTTTGGCAAAAACGCCATACGGGAGATGTCTCTAAATCCTCGGAAATCGGAATGGGGAAGTGCGGAAGTTCTAAAGTGCGGAAGTTCTAAAGTTTGAAAAAGCAGGGGAAGCAAAAAGCATTATGTTCAACAGTGCTCTAAAGTCTCGGAGTCGGGTGTCCAAAATCGGACGGTTGTCCGGTTTATTCTGCTGGCGCAGGGATGTCCAAAATGTGGTTTTGGGAGGGTTATGCTCTGTCATAACCGGGATCGGAACGGTTGCCACGGAGGACAACCCTCCAAAGGCGGATAAACCCTCCAACGGAAC
>CAIKZE010000361.1 GCA_903831825.1 uncultured Lentisphaeria bacterium
CTCTGATGTAGCGCCCTCTCTCTGAGAGGGTGGTTCCGATCCAGCCGTCCGATACGGACGGCACTACAGCAAAACCATTTTGGACACCCTCCACGCTCATTTTGGACATGAGGCCTATGAGGCCTATGGGTTTCAGTCACGCCGGTAAATATTTTGGACACCATGCTTCCAGTGTAGTGCCCTCTCTCTGAGAGGGTGGTTCCGATCCCCGTCCGAAACGGACGGCGCTACACCAAACCCATTTTGGACACACTGGTCCCTCATTCTGGACCCCCGCACTGGCTAGACCTCTGATGTAGCGCCCTCTCTCTGAGAGGGTGGTTCCGATCCAGCCGTCCGATACGGACGGCACTACAGCAAAACCATTTTGGACACCCTCCACGCTCATTTTGGACATGAGGCCTATGGGGCTTATGGGTTTCAGCTACGAAGGGAACCATTTTGGACAATTGTGCATAATAGTTTTCAAAAAACTTGCCGATTCGCATCGGCTCAGGAATTCCCCGTCCGAAACGGACGGCGGCTACAGCAAAACCATTTTGGACTATCGCTTTTCCCACTTTTCTTGCTTTTCTTGCTTTGTATTTTGGACACCCTTGCCCAAGCACATACTTCTCATACTTCCCATCATTCTCATGCTTTGTTTTCACGGCTAGTCTATGGACTCTATGGACTATTATGGACTCTATGGACTCTATGGACTCTATGGACTGTGCCAAAAACCGTACAACCGCCAGTTCCCATGCTCTGTTTTTCCGGCCTATAGGACTCATAAGCCCCATAGGACTCATAGGCCCCATTCTCCGCCGGCCCACGGACAACACGGACGATACGGACTAAACGGACTTGCGAAACCGTACAACCGCCACGTTTCCCCGCCCATACGGAAAAGACATGTTTTCACCGTTTTCTGATTTATTCTGACTACTGACTACTGACTACTGTTTTTGCCCCTGCGGCGAGCAGAATGAACCGGACAACCGTCCGTCAGATACTCATTTCGAAAAATTCGGCTCTGGCTTTCCAGTTTTCGATCAGGTCTTTGGCATATTTGCCTTTCACCGTCCGGGGAGCTTCGACGGTGTACGGAATCAGCGGACGGCCTTCGGCTTCCGCTTTAATGTTGTATTTCCGCCTTGCCATTTCTGTAAAGGTAACCAGCATCATTTCTTCGAATTCTTCGGTTTCCTTTTTGCTGAAACCGTCACCGGCGTCGGCGGGGCACTGGGCTTTGTATTCGGCGAGGGCTTGCAGCCCGCCGATTTCTGAAGGATCGAGATCCGGGGGAATATTTACCACCGAGGACATCGAGGACACCGAGGAAGACTTTTTTTCGTCGGGTTCGGAAAACTTTGGCTGTTCTTCCAACTTTTCTCGCTTTTCTATCCCGCAGTCGCGGGACCCGCCTTGCGGGGCCTTAATGCCTTTCCTCCGGTCGCTGCGTTCCAGCCAGTATTGAATCGCTTTGAGATTGGGAACGGCGTCCTTGACGGTGGTGCGGGTTCGGCCTTCCTGGTCGGTTACGTTGGTGGTGATGGTGTAATCACCTAAAGCCAGATGCAGCAGACTGTTTTCGACTTTGCCGTCAACCAGTTCCCGGCCCCACTCGATGGCTTCGGCAAACTCCGGATGCTGCTGTTTATAGTTATAGAACGATGAACGCGAGATATCCATTTTGCCGGCAATCTGGCGGTCGGTCAGACCGACTGCCGCAAAATCCATTGCGCGATCCGGAAAACTTTCGTCGTACTTTGTGTCAGCCATGATACCCGTCTCCTTTTTTTGTTTTTTTGCGTCGTTGCGCTGTCGCAACGTGCCTATACATATAGTGAATTTGTCAACATACAGTTGTGCAAAGTGTTGGAAATAAACATCTTAATGCTTTAAAAATATAGATTTGTTTTTGTCATTAATTGCGCGAAAAAGCAGCAAAGCCAACCCAAAAAACGGCAGTTTTTAATACCTCGCAATAAAACGGGCTATGGTTTTCTGCGAAACCTCCGGATATCAGGTAAAAGACCATTTTCGTGGCGTCACGAAAATGGTAATGACAAGTTTTACTATCCTTTGCGCCTTTGCGTCTTTGTGAGAGATAATTCCCCCTAAACCAAAAAACAAAACATATTCTCGCACGGAGGCACGGAGACACGAAGGGAATTTTCCCTTTAAAAACAATGGCAAGTTTTGCTTTTCTTTGTGACTTTGCGTCTTTGTGAGAGATAATTTCCCCTAAACCAAAAAATAGAACATATTCTCGCACGGAGGCACGGAGACACGAAGGGAATTTTCCCTTTAAAAACAATGGCAAGTTTTACTTTTCTTTGCGCCTTTGCGTCTCTGTGAGAGAAAATTTCCCTTTCAAAAGCGCATCTGTTGATTACTGGCTTTTACGGGGTAAATTAGGCTTATGCACTTAATTTAGAGGACAAACTTAATGAAATCAGCTATAATCTTATTGTGCTTTGCTATTATGGCGGCACTTATAACTGGTTATTCCATGCTTGCATCATATCGCATATCCGGTTATATTCCTATTATATTATAGCTAAAATTGGGCTGGTGAGTGCGATAAAAATAAACTCTGCGACAAAAATCTTTAAAAGAGCAGGTATAAAAACATGACTAAGCAGATAGCGCCGAATAACCTCTATTCAAAAATTGCCGAACTCTTACATGCGGCGCGGCAAACCGTCGTGCGGGCCGTAAATCAAACTATGGTTTACACTTATTATGAAATCGGCAGGATGATTGTTGAAGATGAACAGCAGGGTAAAGAAAGAGCCGAATATGGCAAACAGGTTTTAAAAGAGCTTTCCAAACGGCTGACGGCTGAATTCGGTAAAGGGTTCTCTGTTGAAAACTTGGATCGAATGAGATATTTTTATCAGGTTTATTCACCGCCGAATTCGTCAACACTGTTGACGAATTCAGAAAACATCAATGAGAAATCGTCAACACTGTTGCGGAAATCGAAAAATTCAGATACCGGTATTAGCTCAATTTATAATGCGATGTCTCATAAATTTGCTTTGAGTTGGTCGCATTACCTTAAACTGATGCGGATTGAAAACCCGGACGAACGCAAATTCTATGAAATAGAATGTCTGGCGAATAATTGGAGTTTGAAAGAACTGCAAAGGCAATTTGATACTGCACTATATGAACGCCTGGCTTTGAGCCGGGATAAAGACGCCGTAAAGCAGTTGGCGCTGCAAGGTCAACTTGTTGCCAAACCCGAAGATGCCATTAAAGAACCTTACATTCTTGAATTTCTTGGCTTGCACGCGCATAACGCTTATTCTGAAACCGATTTGGAACAGGCTATAATTGATAAAATCCAGCATTTTTTGAAAGAACTCGGCAAAGGATTTATGTTTGTGAGCCGGCAGGAGCGCATTTCTTTTGATGAACGTCACTTCTATATTGACCTGGTATTTTATAACCGCATTCTGCGATGTTTTGTCCTCATAGACTTGAAAATCGGCGACCTTAAACACCAGGACCTCGGACAAATGCAGATGTATGTGAATTATTATGACCGCTTTGTAAAACTGGCCGACGAAAATAAAACGGTGGGGATTGTGCTTTGCCAGGACAAAAGTAAAACGTTAGTGGAAATTACGCTGCCGGAAGACAACGACCAAATTTTTGCCAGTCGCTATCAGACGGTTCTGCCCAATAAAGAAGATTTGAAGCGCTTGCTGACAGATAAGGATTTTTGAAGCATGAAGCTATCAGAATGCATGTTTGCGATAAACGATAGGTTGTCAAAAATATGATTAAGAGACTATCATTAGTGTAAATTTAAAAATAGCTTTAAGACTGGTTCCATATTGATTTTCTCATGGAATCAAGTTATTTTCCAATTGGAATTATATATTTAGGAATATTTAATAAAGATCAATTTTTTCATGGGGGAGTGAAATGAAGAAGAATCTATTGCTTTTAGCCGTTTTTGCAGTTTGTTTTTTCCCGTATTATACTTTTGCCGGGGCCGACGCGTTGTATAAAGCAGCGGAGAGAGGGGATGCAAAAGACCAATATTTATTTGGAGAATGCTGGGCTAAAGGCGATGGTGTCCCGCATGATAACTTTGAAGCCATGAAATGGTACCGGAAAGCGGCGGATCAGGGATACGCGGAAGCTCAATGCGCAATAGGTGCGAATTATATCGTTGGAAATGGTGTTAACGCAATAGATAAATTCGAAGCAGCTAAATGGTATCGCAAAGCAGCGGAGCAGGGGTATGCAAAAGCACAATATGCACTTGGAGAATGTTATGAAACTGGGAATGGCGTAGCAAAAGACAAAGTTGAAGCCGAAAAATGGTACCGCAAAGCTGCGGAGCAGGGATATGCGGAAGCTCAATGTGCGCTTGGAAGTTGCTATTTCTCAGCTAACAGTGGTGTTGGATTCGATAGAGCCGAGGCTATAAAATGGTATCGCAAGGCGGCAGATCAGGGATATGCTAATGCACAATTGGCGCTTGGAATCTGCTATGCCCAAGGCGATGGTGTTCCAAAGGATGACGCTGAAGCCGAAAAATGGTATCGCAAAGCTGCGGAGCAGGGGGAATATATATCGCAGTTTGCGATAGATTGTATTGACCAAAAAAGGAAAGGTACTACAAGTGAAAATATTGCATCAAAAAAAAGAAAAGAAACCCTTCTGAAAGCTGCGGAACAGGGGGATGCAAAAGCACAATATTCTCTTGGATCTGGTTATTATTACGGGATAGACGCGAAGCAAGATTATACTGAAGCGGTAAAATGGTATCGCAAAGCCGCAGATCAGGGGGATGCTTACGCCCAGGAACAGTTGAGTAATTGTTATATACTAGGCAATGGCGTGACAAAAGATAAAGCCGAAGCGGAAAAATGGTTTCAAAGAGCTAATAAACAGTACATTGAGGACGATCGGAAAAATGCTGAACTTGGCTACGTAAAGGCTCAAAATTCACTTGCTTACAGTTATTTTTATGGTTCAAAAGTTGATAAAGACTTGACCGAAGCCGTAAAATGGTATCGCAAAGCTGCGGAACAGGGCGATGTCGCTGCACAATGTAGTCTTGGTAATTGTTATGCAAATGGAGATGGCGTTGCCAAAGATAAAGCCGAAGCGGTAAAATGGTATCGTAAAGCTGCGGAACACGGGGATGTCTCTGCGCAGATTTATCTTGGTATTTGTTATAATGGAGGCGATGGCGTGGAGAAAGATTCTACCGAAGCAGTTAAATGGTATCGTAAAGCCGCCGAACAGGGAAATACAATAGCACAAAATCTTCTCGCCGGTTGTTACAATGGAGGTGATGGCGTGGAGAAAGATTCTACCGAAGCAGTTAAATGGTTTCGCAAAGCTGCTGAACAGGGGGATGCCTCTGCGCAGTATAATCTTGGAGTGTGCTATATCAATGGTGAAGGTGTTACTAAGGATAACATTGAAGCAGTAAAGTGGTTTCGCAAAGCCGCCGAACAGGGCGATGCCTCTGCGCAGTGTGGTCTTGGTATTTGTTATGCAAATAGTGAAGGTGTTACTAAGGATAACGTTGAAGCAGTAAAGTGGTTTCGTAAGGCTGCTGAACATAAAAATGCAGTGGCACAGTATAGTCTTGGAGTGTACTATGCAAAAGGAGATGGCGTTACTAAGGATAACGTTGAAGCAGTTAAATGGTGGAGAAAAGCCGCCGAACAAGGATATGCCTCTGCACAGTATAATCTTGGAGTGTTTTATGCAAAAGGAGATGGTGTTGCCAAAGATAAAGCCGAAGCGGTAAAATGGTTTCGCAGAGCTGCGGAGCAGGGATATGCAAAAGCACAGAAAGCTCTTGATTTGATTGATATAAAAAAAACAGATACTGTCAATTCAGACGCTAGAGCTGAGAATTATAGAGGGGACAAAGACGTTATTATGCCTATGACTACAGAGACTCGACAGCCAGTAGATAATCGGGATTGTTATGAACGTGCCGGTTTTATTCAGACTGGAGCGACGCAATATATTAAGCCAAATGCCTACGGATTAGGAACCGGCTCGGATCAATTTGGCCGTCCGGTGAAAGTAGTACCGGCGCATGGATTTTAGTATGATGAAAGAATAGGTGAGTAATATATGGCAATATCAAAATCTTGCGGAGTAACCGATACAGAGAAATTACTAGCGTCACTTTGTGATCGTTCATTTTTGAAATTGTGGAGCTATCCTAACCCAATAAATGATGAACGCAAGGAATTATGTGATATCCTTGCAGTTTTTGAAAACCATGTATTCATTTTTTTTGATAGGAACAATTTACAGTTAGAGGATGCAAGTAAAGATATAACTCTTAACTGGAAACGCTGGAAACGAAAAGTAATAGACGCTCAAGTTCGTACGGCAAATGGGGTAGAACGATATATTAGAAATAACCGAAAGATATTTCTTGATGTTGAATTAACTGTCCCGCTTCCGATAAAAATAGACGTAAATTCTGTGGTTATTCACAAAATAATTGTTGCGCATGGTGCTAAAGAGGCATGTCTAAGACATTCTAATGAAAATACTTCTGGTAGCCTTGGGATTATCTACTCTGACAATAGTAGAGATTCCATTGACAATCCGTTTATGGTTAATATTAATAAAAATGATCCTGTTCATATTTTTGACAGCCATAATCTTCCAATAATATTCGAAGAGCTGAATACCCTTTATGATTTCAAATCTTACCTTGAGGCGAAGCTTGACGCCATTAAAAAATTCGATGTTTTAGTATATTGCGGAGAGGAGGATTTGCTTGCTAACTATTTTCTTAATTATGATGAAGAAGTTAAAAAACATTATATCGCGATAAAGCAAGATGATATTAATGGGTTGCTTGTTGAAGAGGGAGCATGGAAAGATTTTATATGTCGCGATGTATACAAGGAATATGGGTTGATTGCGCGCTTGCCGCGCAATAACCCCTCTTGAACTGGGCCGTGGGATATGGGGATTGCTTTTTCTCGAGGTCTCTTAACAGGCTGAAGCAGTGCATTTTCGACAGTTCAATCCTGGCGTAA
>CAIKZE010000362.1 GCA_903831825.1 uncultured Lentisphaeria bacterium
CATCAAGCCGTTTCATGAAACAGTAAGGAAAGACTTTTTGCAGGCGGTGGATATTTCCTGCTTTTCTTTCATAAATATTGCCATTTTAACTTAAACGAAGTATTTCTGTAAAGTTACTGTAAATCTTAATAATCATTAAATCTATCAAATCAAAAGGTAGTGTCAAATCTGGCATGAAAGAAAGGAAAGAAGATGTAGATATGTAAAAAGGCGATGGAACTACATTAGAACCTGTCGCCATCAACGTCAAAATCGACATAAAGCAAAGTCTTGCGTCCACAAAATCATACCGGAAAAAATAAATGGCTCTTTCATGTGAATTTCAAAAAAATGCCGAGCTTTCGCGAAAGATCGCGGCTGATGGAATGGTACTTCTCAAAAATGAGGCCGAAACTCTCCCTTTGGAGAACAATATCCGGATCGCGCTCTTCGGCCGCGGACAGATCGACTTTATTAAAGGCGGAACCGGCTCCGCCGATGTATGCTCCGCCTACACCGTAAATCTGCTTGATGGTATGAGCGAAAAAGAAGCGGAGGGGAAAATCATCGTCGATCACGCCGTCAGCCGATGCTGGAAAGAATCACCTGAATTTACTGCCTCGTCCGAATTTATCTCCGAAGCGGCTGTCCGAAACGATGTTGCCCTGATTACGATCTCGCGCAACTCCGGCGAAGGATGCGACCGCAAATGTATCCCGGGAGAATTCCTGCTCTCCGATTCTGAACGCGAATTGATAGACAGACTTGAAAAATCAGCGTTTAAACGGATTGTTGTCGTGGTCAATGCCGGTGCATTGATTGATCTGGCGTGGGCAGCAAAAAATCCCCGCATCAGCGCAATCCTTTATGCCTGGCAGGCCGGTATGGAAGGGGGTCGCGCGGCGGCCGATGTTCTCTGCGGCAATATAAATCCATCCGGCAAGCTTGCCGACACTTTCGCGGAACACTATGAGAACTATCCGTCAGCGGATACGTTTTGCCGATACCGGCGCATGATTCCATATGAAGATGATATTTTCGTCGGTTACCGCTATTTTGAAACGATACCGGGAGCAAAAGAGAAAGTAATCTATCCATTCGGCTTCGGGTTATCTTACACTGCGTTTGAATACCGTGATATACATTTTAAGTCCGGAACCAGCAACATCACGGTTACTTGTAAAGTTGTCAATACTGGCAGGCGGTGCGGCCGTGAGATCGTACAAGTCTATTCCGCATCTCCCGCCGGAAAACTTGAAAAGCCGGCGCTCGAACTTCGCGCCTATGCCAAAACATGCCTGCTTGCACCGGAAGAAGAGGAAACTCTCAAATTCACCTTCCCGACCAGCTCTCTTGCCAGCTTTGATGACTCCGGCCTAACCGGGCACATCGGAGCTTATCTGCTCGAACCGGGTAACTACAAGATTATGATCGGCGGCAGCATACGTTCTCTTTTTCCGGCCGGCAATCTTGCAGTTCCGGAGTTGCGTGTAGTCGAGACGACTGGTCTCAAGCTGACTGCCGGAGTCAGCCGCATACTCCGCGCCGATGGACGATTTGATGTAACCGGCATTGTGGATAATTCCGAACCCCGTGCCAGTAACCGTGCCGTTTCGAGTTTCATTGACGGTATCGGTGAAAATTATCACTTGAAAAAAGATGCTGAACAGGACAAATCGGAAAAAGTTATTAAACTCATCGAGGTTGCCGAAGGGCGGGCGTCAATGGCGGAATTCATGCGGCAACTGACCAAAGAAGAATTGGTTGGACTCTGTCAGGCACAGCCGCCCGCTTTTCCCCGCGGTACTGCCGGAGTTGGTAATATCAGAAAATACGGAGTGCCAAGCCCGCAGACAGCTGACGGTCCGGCCGGGTTGCGTAAATCTGTCCCGACTACTTGTTTCCCGTGTACGACGCTGATTGCCTGTACCTGGGATGAAAAACTTCAATTTGAAATGGGCCGGGCAATCGGTTTTGAGGGAGTTACTACAGGGGTGGACATCCTGCTCGCACCCGGACTGAACATACACCGCAATCCTTTGTGCGGACGCAACTTTGAATACTACTCCGAAGATCCGCTTGTCTCCGGCAAGAGCGCCGCGGCGTTCGTGCGCGGCGTTCAGACTGAGGGGATGGGAGCAACCATCAAGCATTTTGCCGCTAATAATCGCGAGGAAGACCGGCTCCACTACGACAGCATTGTTTCAGAACGGGCGTTGCGTGAAATCTACCTAAAGGGTTTTGAGATAGCAGTCAAAGAAGGCAAACCGTGGTGCGTAATGAGTTCGTATAACCTTCTAAACGGCAGCAAGACCAGCACCAACTACAATCTGCTGACCCGTATATTGCGTGAAGAGTGGGGATTCGACGGCGCAGTCATGACCGACTGGCGCAACAACACCCACTTATGGGAAGAGATATTAGCCGGAAATGACATCAAAATGCCATTCGGCTACCCCGAAGAAATTGATATGGCGGTCGAATACGTCAATTGGCTGCTGCCGCTCCCGATCCTGGAGCGTAGCGTCCGGCGCGTTCTTGAGCTGGTGATGAAAACCGGCAAATTCAAAAAGCAGGATTTCGGTATATCCCACCGTATCGCAAGTTCAGGGATAACACGTATCAAAGCAATCGAGATGACAGCGGTCTCATGTACATGGACTCAAGCCGAACCGTGCCAGGACATCGACGGCGGATTCAACCACACCCGGCTAGGTAAGGATCAGCGCGGTAACGACACCTATCTGATTTATAATCTCGAAATCGAAAAAGCCGGCTGCTATGAGTTTTCAATCCGGGTGGCAACTATCTTTGACACGTCACACCTTGAATTTGCACTGGATAACTGTCCTACAGGCAAACTGCAAATCCGCGCCACCGGTGATGGACAGATCTGGAGTACGCAGGGCCCAGTCAAACTGGATCTCGCCGCCGGTGAACATATTTTCAATATCTATATCCGCGACCAGGAATGCAATCATGGAGTAAACATCAACTGGTTCGAATTCAAATCGATGAATTCATAACTCAAGTTTTGCAGTTCGTTTTAAATTCAATATTCATGTTAATTTGTTCGGGGGCTGTCCGCTTTACCTAACTAATTCTACGCTTCGATCATAAAATTTTGTTGCTTTTTTAAAAAGGGGTATTGACAGAATTTGCTAAAGCGTGTATTCTAGTAATAGCTAAAACGTGTATCCGGGATTTAAATTAAGTTTTTAGAAGGATTTTATGGTCACGATCAAAGACATTGCGAGAGAGGCCGGAGTAAGCCATGCCACCGTTTCATGCGTTTTGAACGGCAAGGCCAAGCAGCTCCGCATCAGCGATGTTGCCAGCGAGCGCATTAGAGCCGCTGCTGATCAGCTCGGCTATCAGCGCAACGAAATTGCGCGTTCAATGGCTACCGGCAGAAATGATGTGATCGCGTTTGTTTCATGTGATACCGGAGCCTGGGAGTATACCGGCAAGATCATGTCCGGCATTGTGGAGGAAGCCACCCGGCAGAGTTTCGCGGTGAAAGTATATCATTTGGCGCATAGCACGCCGGAGAATATTATCCGGCAGTTAATCGAGCAGCGTGTTGCCGGGGTGATTTTCCATTCCGACAGAAGCATTGATCTTGATTTTATCCGGAGCGAAGCGGCTAAAAAACATATCCCATGCGCGACCGTCAATCTGAGCAGCACATCCGCCGGCATCGGCGTTACCACGGACGACTTCCAAGGCACCAAGGAGGCGGTTAAATATCTTGCCGGACTCGGGCACCGACGGATTGCATACATTTCAAACCGGCTCCGGCTGGAATTTACGGTAAGTCGTGAAAATGGCTTTGTTGCCGGAATGAAGGAGTATGTTCCACGCTCCGGCGTCATGCAGATTGCATACGGCATCAGTACGGACTATCCGGAAAGTAAAATTCGCCTGGTAGATGAGAATCTGCCGGTCATCAGAGAACTGCTGTCCGGAAGCGAGGATAAGAGACCGACCGCAGTTATCTGTTATTCCGATTACATTGCCTGTAATGTGCTGCAGACGGCTTATCAAATAGGCATAAAAGTGCCTGAAGAACTTTCAGTCATCGGCTTTGCCGATCTGGATGTTGCAAAATATGCGACAGTCCCGTTGACTACGGTGGCCCAGCCTTTCGAAGAGAGGGGCAGGGAAACGGCAAACATGCTGATAGACGCTATAAAAAATAAGAGGCAAGATATCTTGCACAAGACTGAAAACCGGAAACTGGAAGTGAAGCTAGTTGTAAGAGAATCGACGGCGCCGCCGTCGAAGAAGTTCTGAGGTTTTAAAACTAACAAGGAAGGGAGTGCAGAATGAAAATGAACATGTTCCGGAATACAAATCGTAAAACGGAGACGAAAATGAATGTGAAAAAAAGTTGCAAGTCGTTTAATTTCACACTAATCGAACTCCTGATCGTGATCGCCATCATCGCAATTTTGGCTGGAATGCTGTTGCCGGCGCTGAACAAAGCCAGAGAGGTGTCAAAAAGTGTGAGTTGCAAAAACAATTTCAAACAACTTGGACTGGCTATGCATAATTACCTATTCGATAACAATTCCATGTTTATCCCGGCCGATGTTGGCGGAGTGCATTATTGGACGAGCGTAATGGTGCAGAATAAGTATGTTACAAAAAAACAACTGCTATGTCCATCCCGGACACGGATGATCCCTGGAGCATCATCCTCTTATTATGCGGATATCTGGAACAAGCCTACTTTATACACGAAAACGGATGCTGAACTTGATCAAATTAGTTGGGCTTATTGTGATTATGGTTACAATTCTTATTATCTCTCTTCCGCCGGAACCAATTCTACTGGGCGGCATCAACTGTCGCAGTGCCGTGCTTCTTCCAGGACTATAATGTTTGCCGAAGCTGAAAGGCCTACAATAGGAGATTTGAATTTTCCGCTCGGATATTACGAAGTATGGAGTTACTACAATCCTTTGGGGGGGCTTTTGGCGAACGTTTGGCCCGCGCATCAAGGACTTACTGAATGCAATGCCGTTTTTGTTGATGGACATGTGGTGGGAGCGAAGGCCGTAAGCGGTAAAGGTCAGACTGCCGTGATTAGTTTGTATAACACCCCCGGCAGCGCGATTTATGGTCCGGCGAATAATTCCACAAACAAGGATGATGCAAGCATGTGGGTAAGACATGACGGGTTATTTTAGGAGTAGTAAAGAAATAAGTGGTATTTTTATGCTGAGGGTATCGGGGAGAAATTTCGGGGTTGCCGGAGAGGAGCAAAGCCGTAGCTTTGTAACGAACCGGCAAAACCGAAAGTGGCCCCGAGACACCAGTAGAAAGTACCAGTTATTTTTGAACGACTCCTTACTGAAGTTTTCCTGAAAATTGAAATTTTATTTCATGCAGACCAGCGGAAAAAGGCGGGGAGGAAACAATGATTTCAGTATGGTACAAGCAAGCCAATTGAACTTAAATGAATTGTTAAACTTTAGCCGGGATTATTCATAAAAAATGGATGAATGGCGAAAATTTGGCTCAAAGCACCAAATTGATGGCCCCCAAAATGAAGTTTACCACAGTCGCAGATTATGCGGTCATCCCCCGTACCCGCTATCAGCCTGATTTGGTCAACTATAATGAACTACCTCGGGGCAGAGCCCGCGAGGTATCGGGATTTCGTCCTGCGGACGACCAGCACTTTCGTTGCTGGACCCCGACCCGGTGCAACCGGGATGGTAATTTAAGCGACCCAAGGGTCGGGGAATTGAACCCCAACGGATTAAAGGAAAGGAATATCATGAGCCGTACAAGTTTTATGTTCTCCGCAACCGCGGCAGCACTGAGCGCGTTTCTCCAATTCAGCGCCATGGCTGTCGACCCGGTCAAAGCCGATCCCGTAAAGATACAGCTTGCAACCGACCATCAGGACGCCCTGTATAAATGCGGCGAAAAGGCAATATTTCAGGGTACTGTTACTAAGGCCGGTCAACCCCTGACCGCCGGCAAAGCGACCGTGAAACTCAGCAATGACGGCATGAAAACTATCTCCACGCAGGAAATTGATCTCGCCAAAAAGAATCCGTTCAAAGTTGAAGGTACTATGACCGGGCCGGGCTTTCTGCAATGCGCGGTGGTATTGGATAAAGACAGAGGCTATGCCGGCGCCGGGTTTGATCCTGAAAAAATTCAACCGGCGGCCCCAATGCCGGAGGATTTTAAGAAATTCTGGGACGACGGAATCCGGGAACTGGATAAGATCCCGCCGGATGTAAAGCTGGAACCGCTTCCAAAATACTCCACTCCCCAGTTTGATTGCTTCAAAATCAGTTTCGCCAACATTGACAATACCCGTATATACGGCTTCCTCTCTGTCCCGAAAGACAAAAAAGGGACGTTCCCCGCACTGGTTAATGTGGCCGCCGCCGGTCCCGGCCATTGCACCCCGGACACTGGATGGGTAAAAGGCGGCGTGATTATGCTGCTTTTGAACGTACATCAGTATAACCCGCCGACCGATGCCGCGGAAATCAGGAAGATATACGACGAACTGAATAAACCGATGCTCTATTGTCTCCAAGGCGCGCCGGACCGGGACAAATACTATTTCAAGAAATCAATTCTCGGCATTAACCGCGCGATTAACTGGCTGGCGGAACGCCCCGATGTGGATAAAGAGCATTTTGTAATGTTCGGCAGCAGCCAGGGCGGAGCATTTACCCTGATCATGTCCGGCCTGAATAAAAATATCAAAGCAGCCTCGGCTAATGTTCCCGCCTTGTGCGATCATGCCGGTTATAAGCTGGACAGAAGCCCGGGCTGGCCCCGGATAGTTTCCAATAACGATCCGGAGAAATTGAAGATGTCCGGATATTTTGATGCCGTCAATTTCGCCCGCAGCATCACCTGCCCGATAATTTTCTCAGTAGGTTTTATTGACACCATCTCTTCGCCCAGTTCGGTCTATGCCGCCTACAACATCATCCAGTCGCCCAAAATGATTTTTAACGAACCGGACATGGGACACTCTCAGTCAAAGCGCTTCAGCGCATATCAAAACGAATGGCTGAAAGGCAAACTCGGACTGAGCCAGGAAACTCCACCTGTGAAAAAATAGTTCCAGCTAATCTTTAGCGATATTAATATTAATCCCGCATATGTAATGGCAGTGCCGATGGGGGAAGGTGATCTGGATTACTCAACTTTTTTCAAGACTTTGCTGAAAAACAATTATCAAGGTGTAGTCTCCTATGAAATGTGCTCGCCCTTGCGAGATGACGGAGATCTTAAAACTCTTGAAAAATACGCCGGATCCTTCCTGAAATATATGGGGCAATTTCGCTGACCGGTCTTTGCGTTTTTGTATGAAAGCATCAGTCTGAACAGAAATCGATAACATGGAGAAACAGTATGTTGAGTTTTGAAAGTACCTGGAAAGAAATTGAAGACGCCAAGTCTGAAGGCGCCGTTATCGGCATAGGAGCCATAGAACAGCACGGCATCCATCTCCCGCTTAATGTGGATTGCATGAGCGCCGATTATCTTGCGCGCGGCATTGCGAAAGAATTCGGCTGGTATTTGCTGCCGACAATGCCGTACGGATGCAGCTCGGAGCACATGGGTTTTCCGGGCACAATGACTATGCGCTCCGCGACGCTGATAGCTTTCTTTAACGATATTGCCGATTCTCTCAGATATCACGGAATATCAAAGCTGGTCATTGTCTCCGGACATGGCGGAAACTGGTTTTTGAAAATGATGTCCAGAGAAATGAATTTTCAGAGAAAAGACATGAAGGTCATTGTGATAAATACCGATCGCTGGTTTTATCCAGTTTTACAGCAACTGACAAAAGACGCTTCGCTTCATCATGCCGGAGAGCACGAGACCGCCATCGCGGAGTTCCTCCATCCGGAACTGGTCAAAAGCCCCATCCCGGATGATGACAATCCTGACTATGGTTTTGATATGCTTGATCTCGTTCAGTCCCGCCGTCTGGCGGCTGGCGGCCACTGGGGCTTCCCGTCGAAATCAACGCCGGAAAAAGGACGAATCTTACTGGAGCGCGGGCTTGAAAGCGCTGTTGAGTATCTCCGCTCTCGTCTCCAACTGATTGACAAACTTCACATGGACAATGATTCAAAAAATGATTAGTTGCCGCATATGAATAGAACTTTTGAAAAAACAGTCGAAAAACGAAAGAGAGAAAATCAACAAAATTCTCTCACGGAATCAAGGAGTTATATAAGGAAATGATAAAATGAGACTAATATTATTGAATTTGGTTATCCTGATATTGGCAACTTCTGCGAGAACTGAAGATATTATAGCAGGGCTTAGCAAGGAGCAATTGAAAAAAGAAGCTGGCAACATAAAGATTGAAAAAGGAGACAATGCTATTTTGACGAAAAACGCCGTCAAACTCACTGCCGACATCAATCAAGTTGTTTCCCTGCCCAATAAAAGTGTTTTAGTTGATGAGAATAAAGCTGACTTAGTTATTCTTCATCCTGATTCAATCGCAGGCAAAGCCGCCGCCGACCAGATTATAGAATCCATTAGAAATGTGACCGGGGTTACTGTTCCAGCCAAAGTAGGCGGCATTGATGACTGGAATCCGGCAACTCACGCAATCATGCTGGGTAATATTTACAATAATTGCGCTTTGCGCGTCCTCTATGCCAGACAAATGACACTGGTCGACGAGTTTTTGCCAGGCTCCAGAGGCTACACGGTGGAATCTGTCATTGAACCATTTCGTGCCGGCGCTGATATTATTGTTCTCGGAGCATCGGACGATACCGGCTTGAAACTGGCCGCCGCAGCATTTATCAATAAAATCAAACAATTTGGACAAAAAGGAAAACTCGAACTTCCTGTAATTTTCGAAACTAAATACACGGCCAAGATCGGTCAGCTCAGATTTGACTCCAACTATATTGAAAAAGGTATTGCTGATGCTCATAATCGGTTAAAAGAAGGAGTACACATGTCGCTAGGCAAAAAACTTGCCGAAATAGGCAATAGGTATCGTCTTAACCGTAATTCACTCGATGCCAGACTCTATGTCGCAGTTGCTAAAATTTATCTCGCCAGTGCCAAAGCTGATCCGCGTAAATTTGACGGACAGTGGGGTTTTGACAGCGACTTTGCCTCTTCCGAAGCAATCACGGGCTGGGATTTAATCGAACACGACCCGGCGCTAAGCGCCGAAGATCGTTTACTCGTCAGCAACATGATTTTGCGCTGGCTCAATGAAGCGATTTTCCCCGAGGCATTTAATGGACGCAATACTGATGGTCCAGTCAGCAACCACTTGACTTTCGCTGCACTTGGTACGCTGATGGGTGGATTTTATTATCAGAAATATTATAGTGCAACTGTTGTGCAATCCAGCGCCTGGCTTGATACCGCCCGTAAAATCTTCAGTAACCAGATCAATTACGCCAAAGCCCGTGATGATTGCAATGCTTATCAGTGGCTGACATGGCAGCACGTGATGGTCTACAGCTTAGCTTTCCCCGACAATCGAATAGTTGAAAACGGTGTGGGCGACAAGGTGATGCAAGTTTGCGGTATCACCATGGATAATCTTTATACACAAGCTCCGTACGGCGATGAATATGGCTGGGCATCGTCTTCAGAATTTATCGTACTCAACCTTTATTACGCGCTGAGTCGCAACAATTTGGCGGCACTGATGATTGAAAAGAAACGTCCTCGCTTCAGTGCGAAGCCCGGCACCTTTTATGCAAAGCTTTCCACCAAGCCGGAAACAGTACTTGATGGAGTAAAAATTATTGCTTTGGATAAAGGTTTTTACGATTACTCAAATATTGCGTCAGTAAGGGAAGGATTTGTACCTGCTTTGGACAAGGCCTTTGACAAATTCTCGTTCCGGCAGAATCTCAATCCGGAATCCCTCTATATTCTGGTTGACGGGGTCAATATTGGCGGACACCGCCATGCCGATGCCAACAGCGTATTGCGTTATACTCAATTTGACCGGGAGTGGCTGGCTGAAAGCGGATATAAACTGAATCAACAAAAATACCACAATTCCATGTTGATGCTGTTTAACGGCGAAGCATTTACTCTGCCAGGGCTGATGGAGTTGATTGACCATGGGGAGAACGATGTTTTCGGGTATGTAACGGTTCGTGCTAATCAATACGGTCCGACTGACTGGATCCGTTACTATGTCTGGCTCAAGAGAAATCAGGCATGGCTGGTTATTGACGAAATTGCTGCTAAAAAAACAGGCAACTATCGTCTGACTCAACGCTGGAATGGCGTTGGCGAAATCACGATCATGGGTGACGGCTATCTGCTGGAGCAAAAAGGGGCTGGCATCCGCTTTCAAACGACTCCTGACGCCAATTTGAGCGTCTGCGACGACACAACCAATCTTGCAGAAGCCTGGGTTGGGTATCCCTATGCAGCTTCAACGATCCATGTGATGGATCAAATCATCGAAACCGAACTAAAAGCCAACAGCCGCACCCAAATAATCGCGGTTTGGCACGGTTCAGGCGATAAGTCCCAGGTCGCGCCATGGGCGGTTGACCGGGTTAAAAATGGCTTTGCGGTTAATACCGGAAGTGAGTTATACACAATCACCGCTGATAAGCCTGGCGAAATAAAGATTGCGAGTAAGGATGTTATGACGACACTGCCAGAGCGGAAAAGTTTAGAGAGCATTAGTCAAAAAAACGCAATTCCGGCGATGAAAGAAGTTTGGCGCGATAAGCAAAGCCAGATTGACAGTTGTGTTTTTACCAATCCAGAAGTAGCCAAAGTAATCAAGTTTAAGCTTAGTGGCAGCCAGCCTGCCAACGTCAACCCGCTTATTCGTTCCTCAGCTAATAATCTGTCGGCAATTTGCGATGGCTCCTGGACAAAAGGTGACGACTCGGTGATGTATGAACTTGATCAAGTTGCCACGATTGACTTTGACTTTGAACAGGCACAATCTTTTAACCGTGTGGCGTTCCACTTGTGGTGGGGGGCTGCCTCAAGTAAAAATACAGAGTACAAGCTAAAAACCGCAGAACTAATATTGAGCAACGATAATTTTACCAAAGACATCCGTAAAATGCCAATAATAGATGCGAGTAACGAAAATCATTCTCGTTTCGGGACAGTGGAGTTCATTTGGAATTTTGAACTGCAGCGCGCCAAACAAATTCGATTGACCTTGACCCCCCGGACCAATGCGGCAATTTATCTTGGAGAAGTTATCATTAGCGGCGAGACGGTTTTAACTTCCGAATTGACCAGAGTGATTCGCGTCAAGGATGCAAAAGGCGATTATCTCGCGGTTGGCTCCAGCGACGGTAACCTGATTATCTATTCCCTTGACGGTAAAGAATTAAGTCGTATCAAGTTCCCGGCGCGTATCAATGATATTGCAGCGATGGATGTTGACAAAGACGGCGAAATGGAACTGCTTTTAGCTTGTCAGGATACTTATTTACGCGCTGTTAAACGTAATGGCAAAGAAGTTTGGAAAGTCAAGTTTGAAAAATGTCGGCAGTATCCCGATGTTACGATTGTCAAAACCTGTGACATTAACAATGATGGCGAAGAAGAGATACTCGCGGGTTGCGACAATTGGCGCACTTACGCATTTGACCGTAACGGTAAAGAACTTTGGTGGTGCGAGGTAATACATCCAACTCGCGCAGTGGAGATTGCCGATATAGATGGCGACGGAAAAGTCGAGATTCTCTGCGGTACCAGTTATGAGCGGGCGACCGTTTTAGACAATGCAGGAGTCAAGCGCTGGGGTGGCGTTTTTGGTGTAGGCTGCAGGGCGATTGCTGCTCCGCTGAATGGATACGGTAAACAGCGCAATGTAGTAATTGGAACTAACGATGGCAAAATAACTTTTCATGATTTTCAGGGCAAGGTGTTGAGTAGTTATTTTACCGGGGATGAGATTTTCATGATGGCTGTTGCCAAGGCTAAAAACGGTCGTGAAGATGTCTTTGTCAGCTCATACAACGGTTATGTCTATCGCTTCAGTGCCGACGGCAAGTTGATTTGGAGTGTTGCTGCGCCGAATAGTGTAGTTGTCGTCAAAACACTAAGTAATGGCGGAGTAGTCGCCGGTACGATTGGCGGGGATGTATGCGTCATTTCCGAGGATGGGAAAATTCTGGAAGCGGCCAGACTTACCGGACAAATCGCGGATATTCTAGTCGATGGCGGGCAATTGCGCATAGTCACACAAAAGGGCGATATCGCAACTTTATTAAACCGTTAAAGTCCAACAGCGTTAATTTGATTCATGGCATAAAAATCTTTAATCATTAAATCATATTGCAAGGGAGTTCTGAAATGATAACGAACCGTCGATTAAGAATAGCTGTTGCCGGGCTTGGACGTATTGCATGGCAGTATCATATTCCCAGCATCATAAAACATCCGCAATTCCAGTTAGTCGCCGTTGCGGATCCGCTTGCAGAACGAATTTTAGAGGTAAAAACGCAGTTCGGCATAAATAACGGATATCAATTAGTCCCGCAAATGTTAGAACAGGAAAAACCTGATATCCTGCTTATTGCGTCTCCTACCTGTTTTCATACTGAACAGACACTGCAGGCGTTCAAATCCGGCACTGATGTAATTTGCGAAAAGCCGCTGGCTTCTACCTTCGATGATGCCAAAAAAATTCAGCAGTCCATGCGTCATTACCAGCGCAAACTCATGGTTTACCAGCCGCACCGGCTGACTCCGGAAGCGGTAAGCCTCAAAAATATTCTGGAGTCCGGGGTGCTTGGCAGGATTTTCATGGTAAGGAGAACCTGCTGCAATTTCATCCGCCGTAACGACTGGCAGGCTTTCACCTCCTATGGCGGCGGGATGCTGAATAATTACGGTTCGCATTTTCTTGACCAGTTTATTTACTTGTTCGGCGGCAATTTTAAATCAGTCGATGCCGTTACCCGCAGGATAATAAGTTCCGGTGATGCCGAGGATTTTGTTAAATTACTTGCCGTCAACAACCTGGACATTACTTTCGATCTCGAAATAAATATGAGCTCGGCTTTTGCAGGGCAGGAATGGCAGGTTTGCGGAACCTGCGGAGCGGCCGTATGGCGCAGTGGTTCCGGTTGGCAGCTTAGATACTTTGACCCGGCGCATTTAAAATTACGCACAATACAGCCGGGGCTGGCGGCGGAAGGTCGTCTGTATCCATCGGAGCAGGATATCGACTGGACGGAAAAGAACATTCCTGTTGAAACAGCACAGAGCAACGGCTTTTATGATTATTGTTACAGTTATTTTGCGCTGGATGAAGCACCGCTGATCCCAGTCGAGACCACCATGGAAGTAATGAATATTCTCGAGCGCTGCCGTCAAGGCGCGCCAATACCCGCATTAAGCTGCTGACAGGAGATATTGTGAACTGAAGTTATAATTTTAGTTCATGCAGACCAGCGGGAAAGCGAAGCAAAATGCAGAAATGAAAATATATCTATAAAAGATAAGGAAACCAAAATGCACCAGCCGAAGTACTGTTTATTTTATGACAATCACACCATGCCGGCCTGTCCGGATGTCGGTGAGAATTTCGATGCTGAATTATTCACCGACCGGATCAAATCTTGCGGGGTGGATTATCTGACGTTTCATGCCCGCTGCAATATGGGCATGGCCTACTATGACACGAAAATCGGGATCAAACATCCTTCACTGAAATATGATTTGTTCGGCAGACTGGCGGACGCCTGCAAACGCAAAGATATTGCCCTGACCGCTTACCTGAACGGCGGCATCAGCAACGAGGAAGGGCTGCGGCATCGCGAATGGACGACTTTGCTGTTCGACGGGCGGGAATATCGCGAGCCGCGCTTCACACCGTATGTCCGCACGATGTGCTACAATTCTCCGTATCGCGACCACCTGATTGCGATGGTCGAAGAAATAGCCCGCAACTATCCGGTTGCCGGTTTCTTTATCGACTGTCTGGCGGGCTATCCGTGCGTCTGCCCGACTTGCGTGAAAGAAATGAAGGAACGCGGCATTGACTGGAAAATCGAGAAGGAAGTTGAGAAATTTTCCGAGTTCTCCGCCATCCGGCTGTCCCGGGACATTGCGCAAGCCGCCAAAGCGGTCAATCCTGAATTGCTACTGTATTTCAACGGGCCGTCGTATGAGGAACAGGCTGAATTCGGTACTTATATCGAATGCGAATGCCTGCCGACCGGTTCCGACTGGGGATATGAGTTTCTGCCGGCGCTGTCACACTACATGCGCACGCTCGGAGATAAGCCGGTATTGAATATGAGCGGACGTTTCTATGACTGGGGCGATTTCGGCGGATTGCGGCCGGAAGCCGCGATCAAGTCC
>CAIKZE010000363.1 GCA_903831825.1 uncultured Lentisphaeria bacterium
AAAAAGCATGAATGAATGACAGATTGGCGGAAAAATACCGTTATGGCACGATAGAAAGTAAGAAAAAGAAGTTAAACAGCCGTCGGAATGCCGATAGGTCTTTCAAAATGGAAAATCTCAGGCCGACAGGCTGCTAGGCGGACAAGCCGCGCATGGACGAAAACATGGGTCTTATGGGGCCTATAGGTCTTATGGGGCCTATGGGTCTTGCATAACGGGTGTCCAAAATGTGGGGAAGGAGTGTCCAAAATATACAGATCGTTAATGGTGACTGGTAAATGGTGAATAGTAAAAACAAGGCAAAAACATTCTGGGCATATGTGTCCAAAATGCGGGATGGGGCTCATGGGGCCTATGGGTCTTATAGGGCCTATGGGTCTTGCACAACGGGTGTCCAGAATGAGGAGCATGGGTGTCCAAAACAAGCGGTTTTATTCTGACTACTGGCTACTGACTGCTGGCTATTCATGCGGTGTCCAAAATGATGATAGACGGGTCCAAAATGCAGATTAGGCTTCTAGCCAATAATGGAAAGGCTGTTCTCTGTGTCTCTGTGTCTCTGTGGTTAAACGGTTCTGGATGGGGTCCAAAATGTTGGCAGTTAGGGGAAAAGCGGTTATGCTGGAGATGTCTCTAAAAGCTCGGAATGCTCTGCTCCGCGCGTGTCCAAAATGTGCGGAACAGTATGCCCGTTTTGCCGAAACCGGCAAGGGAAGGCGTTTTTGTCAAAAACGCCATACCACGGCCAGACAGCCCTGTGCCGGTGTGTCCAAAATGGATTATGTTATAGTGCCGTCCGTCCCGGACGGGAAGGATCGGAACACCTCTCGCAGAGCGGGAACGCTACACCGGAAAACAGTTCTGCACAAAGACTCTCTAAATACTCGGAGTTGTTTGAGAAAAACGAAAAACATTATGTTCAATGGTACTCTAAACACTCGGAGTCCAGTGTCCGGAATGGTAGAGTCTGACGGGTCCGATCAGTCCGACCCGTCCGACTGGCGGTGTCTCCCGCGAATTCGGAAAAAGGAGACCCTGTCCAAAATGTGGCGATTGCGTACCCGCGGCATCCGGCGCTTATTCCGATCATCCGGCATAGCGCACTTTGATCTTTGCAGCTCCGCGTTTTAAAAATACGTGTTTTCCTGAGGGTTCAACACTTTGAAAATAAAGCGATACGGCATTATCTTAACTGTTTGCATAAAAACTATTATTCAGGATATATCATCATGGAAGAAAATATTGTTAACAGTCCGGCTCCGACTGACTTTATCCGGGCCATTGTCGCGGAAGACATAAAGAACAACAAACATGGCGGCAGGGTTGAGACCAGATTTCCGCCCGAGCCGAACGGCTATCTGCATATCGGCCACGCCAAGGCCATCTGCATTGACTTCGGCATTGCCATGGAAAACGGCGGGGTCTGCCATTTGCGCATGGACGATACCAACCCGACCAAAGAGGATATTGAATATGTCAATTCCATCATGGAAGACGTGCGCTGGCTGGGCTGGGACTGGAACAAGCATATGTTCTATGCGTCTGACTATTTTGAGCAGCTTTATGACTACGCGGTCGAACTGATCAAACGCGGCAAAGCCTATGTCTGCGATTTGACTCAGGATGAGGTTAAATCCCACCGCGGAACTCTGACCGAAGCCGGCAAGGAAAGCCCCGGACGCGACCGTTCAATCGAAGAGAACCTGGATCTTTTCGCCAAAATGCGCGCCGGCGAATTCGAAGACGGGTCGAAAACCCTTCGCTCCAAAATTGATATGGCGTCAAACAACATCCATATGCGCGACCCGGCGATCTACCGCATCCGCCGCTTCCACCATTACCGCACCGGCGATAAATGGTGCATCTATCCGATGTATGACTTTGCCCATTGCCTGAGCGATTCGATTGAAGACATCACGCATTCGATTTGTACGCTGGAATTCGAAATCCACCGTCCGCTGTATGACTGGTTCCTGGATGCGCTGGAAGTGAAAAAACACCCGCAGCAGATCGAGTTTGCGCGGCTCAATCTCTCCTATACCATCATGAGCAAGCGCAAACTGCTGGAACTGGTGCAGAATAAACTGGTCAACGGCTGGGACGACCCCCGCATGCCGACCATCTGCGGCTTGAGACGCCGCGGCTATACCCCCGAAGCCATCCGCGACTTCTGCGAAGTCATCGGCGTCACCAAATACAACAGCCTGACCGACATTGCGTTGCTGGAACACTGTCTGCGCAATGATTTGAACAAGACGGCGATGCGGGTGCTGGCCGTTATCAATCCGCTCAAAATCGTCATTGAAAACTTCCCCGAAGGCGTGACGGATGAACTCGATGCCGCCAACAATCCGGAAAACCCGGATTCCGGCTCCAGGAAAGTTCCGTTCTCCAGGGAAATTTATATTGACCGCAACGATTTCATGGAAAATCCGCCGAAGAAATTCTTCCGGCTGGCCCCCGGCCAGGAAGTGCGCCTGAGATACGGTTATTTCATCAAGTGCGAAAGCATCATCAAGGACGATGCCGGAAATATTACCGAATTGCGCTGTACTTACGACCCGACGACCAGAGGCGGCAACGCGCCCGACGGGCGCAAAGTCAAAGGCACGATCCACTGGGTTTCCGTGCCGAATGCGCTGGAAGCCGAAGCCAGAATCTACGACCGGTTGTTCACGGTTGAAAATCCGGGCGGGGTTGAGGATGATTATCTGAATTACATGAACCCGGATTCGCTCAAAACGGAAAAATGTTTCATCGAACCGGCAGTTGCCGACGCCAAACCCGGCGATAAATTTCAGTTTGAACGTCAGGGTTATTTCTGCGTTGACCTGGATTCCAAGCCCGGCAAACTGGTGTTCAACCGCACCGTGCCGCTGAAAGACTCCTGGGCGAAGCTCCAGCAGAGCGAAAAAACGAATTGACCGCACTGGTGAATGGGGTGTTATTGCCTCCCAGAATTCACAGACTTCCCAAGACTCCCGGAGTCTAATTATTCCGCGTTTTTCAGCAGGGCGGTGAAGGCGATCCGGAGGATTTGCAGGGTCCATTCGGCGTCGGCGGCGGCGCGATGAGCCTGCATTGCTTCAAAACAGTCATCAAGCTGGAACGTCCGGCGCAGGTTTTGCAGGCTGTAACTGGGCAGGCCGCTATAGGCCTGTTTCATCAGCCGGATGGAATCGAGGGTTTTGCCTTTCCAGAGTTGCAGCCCGCAGCGGGCGAGACTTTCCTGTAGAAATCCCAGGTCGAAACGGGCATTGTGCGCCACCAGGGTGCTGTCTCTGGCCATGTCCAGAAATTTGTACCCGACTTCATGAAACTTCGGGGCGTCCGCCACCATTTCATCGGTAATCAGATGAACGCACGAAACCTGCGGCGGAATCCGGCAGCCGGGATTGACCAGCGACTGAAAACGCGTGATCTCCCCGTTCAGGTCAATCCGCACAGCCGCGACCTCGACAATACGGTCGCGCACCGGGCTCATGCCGGTTGTTTCAACGTCGAACACCGTAAAGGGTCCGAACTCATGCCATTTTTGAGAAGACATATCTTTTCTTTCTGTAATTCATAAATCAGCGATATCTATTGTACCCGCCGCCGGGAAAAAAGTCAACTGCTTAAAATATAAATCCGGAATACCGCAAAAGCATTCCGGATTTATGATGAATCTGCAATCCGCAGTTATTCAGCGTAGCCGTTCGGATGTTTCTGCATCCACTTCCATACGGATTCGATAATCGTGTTGGCGTTTTCAAACTGGGGTTTCCAGCCGAGAACTTCCTTGGCGCGGTCGGAACAGGCAATCAGCGTTGCCGGGTCGCCCGCGCGGCGCGGCGCGATTTCCGCCGGGATCGGGTGTCCGGTGACTTCCCTGGCCGCCTGAATGATTTCATTGACGGTAAGGCCATTGCCGGTGCCGAGATTGTAGTGTCCGCTTTCCGGGGCGGTAAGCGCCAGCATGTGCGCCTGGGCCAGGTCAAGGATATGAATGTAATCGCGGACGCAGGTGCCGTCTTTGGTCTCATAGTCATTGCCGTAAACCATAATCTTGTCGCGCTTGCCCTGGGCCACCTGGAGAACCAGCGGAATCAGGTGCGTTTCCGGTTTGTGGTCTTCGCCGAAATTGGCGGTGGCGCCGGCGGCGTTAAAGTAACGCAATGCCGCATATTTGATTCCGTGAATTTCGTTGTACCAGCGCAGGACTTTTTCAAAACAGAGTTTGGATTCGCCGTAAGGATTGATCGGAACCTGGGCGGAGGTTTCGCGAATCGGGTTTTCTTCAGGCTGCCCGAAGGTGGCGGCAGTGCTGGAGAAAACGATCATTTTAACTCCGCCTTCAACCGCGGCATCGGCCAGGTTGATGCCGTTGGCCAGGTTGTTGCGGAAATACTTGCCGGGGTCTTTCATGGATTCGCCGACCAGCGAGAACGCGGCGAAATGCATGATCGCATCGAACTGCTCCTGACGGCACAGCTTAATAATCAGGTCGCGGTTGGCCAGGTCACCCTTAACGAAATCGGCCCGCGGATCAACTGCGGCTTCATGTCCGGTTACGAGCGAGTCGAACACCACGACTTCATGTTCGTGATCAAGCAAATATTCGGTACAGGCACTGCCGATATAACCGGCGCCGCCGCAGACAAGTACTTTCATCTATAAATTCCCTTCGATAGATAATTCTGTTCATACAATGATTGTGATATCGCCTTTAAAGATATTGTTCTGACCGGACAAATCAACCGCAATAAAGTTAAAAGTCTATAAAAAAAGGCAAATAATAAATTAATCTTTTATTGATAAAGTTTCCGGATTTCTTCATTACGGCTTTACTTGTGAAGGAAATAAGTTATTTTATATGAGAAATATCCAAATAATTATATATTTTAAGGAGAATGAATTAAATGAAATATCTGCTAAAATTGACCGGGATGTGTCTGGCGGTAATCACCGGAACCCAGATCTGCAATGCCGGGGCGTTTGACGCCAAAAGCGCTGTTTTTGATTCCGGAATTTACCAGCCGGTTCAATTGTTCAATGATACCACCAATATTTACGGCATGCGCCTCTCCCTGTTCATGACTGAAAACAAGGACGTTTACGGCATGGATGCCGGGTTCATCAACTTGTCCAGAAATTTTTATGGAGTAGGGGCGTCAGGATTAAATATGGCCGATAAGGACAGCGAGGGTTTGATATTAGGGCTGTTCAACTCCGCGGGCAACCGCCTGTTCGGCTGCCAGGTCGGCTTTTATAACCAGTCCGGAATGAATTATTTCGATAAGACGCTCCGCAAAAACTGCACTTCCAGAGGCGTCCAGATCGGTTGGATGAATCATGTGCAGGCGATTTTCAAAGGCTGTCAGCTCGGAATAGGCAATATCAGCGATTCTTATTTCAGCGGAGTGCAAATCGGGTTCGGCAACTTTGTTCAGAACGATGACAACTCGTTTGAAGACTATGACACTGTAGCCACTACGGAAGCTGACATAAAAGCCCTGGAAAAACCGGAGGCAAAAAAAGCCGATGTAAATCCGCTGGATAAGAAAGCCGAAGTCAAAAACAGTGACGAAAAAAAGACCGAAGTCACGCCGATCAAAACCCCGTTCACTTTCCAGTTGGGATTTCTTAACTTCAACCCTAAAGGATTCCTGCCGGTATTCCCGATTTTCAATTTCAGTTGGTAATCCTGTTACATAATATATGGCTCAATGAACAGCGCGAATTAATTTTCGCGCTGTTTTTCTTTACAAATCATGATTTACGGAATATGGTAAATCATTGACTGTAAATTTAAAGGAGTATTGCGCCATGTCCGAACAGGAAACCTGGCTGATGGTCGAAAGGACGCTCGATACCCAGAAATTCGGCGTACTGGCTACGCTGATGGGCGAATATCCGTACACCGGCGCAGTGACGTTTGCCGCGCCGCCCGACGCCAAATATATTATTTTCGCCACCCCAAAACACACCCGCAAATACACCAATTTAAAAATTCATCCGAAAGCATCTATCTTTGTCAGCAATGCCGCTAATCAGGTCGAGGACATTCTCGGGGCAATCGGGATTACCGCCGTCGGCGATATCGAAGAATTGCATCATACTCCGGGCAATCAGCACTATTATGACCTTCTGTGCGACAAACATCCCTGCCTGAAGGAGTTTATAGCGTCTGATTCCACCGCGGTATTCAAGCTGAAGATATTGAAGTATTATGTTGTGCGGGATTTTCAACGGGTTTTCGAGTTCCACATACAGGATAAAGACACAAATTCCTGAATTTTTTCACAAGTCCGGACTTATGGGTAGAAACCTGAATTCCCGAAAATATGTAACTATGTCGGAATGACGACTCCGAATACGTCCATAATTTTCCGCTGAATCGGATTTGTTTCTGTATATAACTGTCCGTAACGATGGGAATATTTTATTCGTACCAAAGTTTCCATGTC
>CAIKZE010000364.1 GCA_903831825.1 uncultured Lentisphaeria bacterium
ATGATGAAGTTAACCATGCAGTCGTAAAATAGTTTTACGGCTGCGCAAAACAACAAATTGCGAGAATATCGCAAGGAGGATTACCATGGATGAAAATAACACCGCAACCGCAACTCCGGGAACTAACGCGGCACCGGGAACCGTTCAGCCGCCCGCTACCCAGGCTCCACCGACCCAGGCCGAAATCGAAGCCAAAGCAGCGAAGGAAAAAGCTGAAGCTGAAGCCGCGGCTGCTGAACAGTACATCGCGAACCGCAAAACGGCGGAACTGGGATGTATGACCAGCCAGATCGAATACAACAACGCGGCAACTTATGCCGCATGGGGTATCGGCATCGGCGCTGTTCTGGCCGGGACTGGAATCCTTATCTACAGCCTGAAGTCATAATCAGCTTCAATGCGGATTATTGTGGGGGAAGCGCGGCCTGTAATGGGTGCGCTTCTTTTTTTGATGGAGAAGTGATGCATAATGTATGACAACGCATTCAATAAAACGATTTTCGCAATAGCGAAAAGAGATTATTGAAAAAAAAGTCTGTAATGCTATTGTGTGTTAGTGCTGATAACATAACAAAGGATTTTTTGTCCAGAATAATAATAAAAACTAAACAATTTTAACGTAAACTTTGACAGAGTTTCAGTAGAGAATCGCCAATTTTAGCCAAGAAATACTGTTAAAAGATTACGCCCCCTTTGGGCGTGGTCTTTTCGTATTCTTGGCGGGCGTTTGGCGATGCCTCTACTGAGTGCGATTGGGCTACGTCCTTTTTTCTGCACCTGTCATTGAGGAATGCAATAATGACGGGCGACAAGCGGAGTTTCATAAATCACAAGATACATGTGTCCAATCAAGCAGGGAATTTCAACTTCCCGCCGTTCCCCATTGTCAAAGCCATTCAAAGAACGGCCTTTTATCTAATTGAAAATTGCAAGCATAATGTTTGCATTGGAAAATGCGTATTAATAACAGTCAACAAAAGGGAGGAGTTTTAAAGTATAATTGACCTTGCGACCGGATTTACATTAACATCAGAAATCTATGGAGTAATTTACAATGGAAACAAAAGAAGTAGTAAAGGGAACCGTTTGGCTGTGGACTGTGATCGGATTAGTCGTGGGAGGTTGGATTGGCATGATGTTCGCTGGTATTATCGGCGGCATTATCGGAGGAGCAGTTATAGGATTTCTGGCTTATCGCAGCAGCGCAAAGAATGGCGGCAATGCCCCGTCCTGGCTGTGGAGAACAAAGAAGAAATAAATGGAATATTTGCAACAGAAAACTTAAATAATTTGAGCGTACAGCAGAAGCTTCTATAAACAAACAACAAACGGCGAAAAAATGGAACAAGAAGCAGTAATCGAGTGGTATTACGAAGTAAAAGGCGAACGCAAAGGACCCGTAACCGAAGCGACAATCCAGCAAATGGTCAAAGAAGGTATCCTGACCAAAGATAGTGTAGTCTGGAAAAAAGGTATGCCGGATTGGGTAAACATCGAAAAAACCGATTTCAAATCGCATATTGATGATAGTCTGCCTCCGCCACTGAGTGGCGATAAAGTCAATAACGCGGTGATCTGGATTCTGGCGTTTGCTCCAATTATCGGAACAATTCTGGAACATCTGGTAGCTCGTCAAGCCAACATGGATGTTAATGACCTATTCATGATCACCGTGGCGCTGAATATCGGGTTGTCTTATTATGATGCCAACTGCCTCCAGAAGGCCGGGCACGATGCCAGTAAATTCAAAGGGCTGGCCTGGCTCGTGCCGGTGTATCTCTACAAGCGGGCAAAAGCGTTAAAGCAAAACCTGGCATATTTTATAGTGTGGATTGTCTGTTTTGCGTTTATGCTTTTTATCTAACCTCACATATCGTCCTGTTATGCCAAATCTGGCATAACAGGATTTCGCCTTAAACAACTATTCAAAAATTATGAAATCAGGAGAAAATCAACATGAATAAAGAATCTCCTCCCGTCCATCCTATCCCCGAGGCAAGCCTCGGGGTATTACGGACGAACTCCCACGCCCTGCGGGCGGGCCGGAGATTCGAAAACAAAAACTAATACAAAAAATCAAAGCCGAACCAAGGGTCGGGGAATTTACCCAATGAATATTAAATTAACTCTCTGTGTTCTCCATAGTGAAAAAGGATTTTGTATTTAATTGATTTCCATAACAAAAAA
>CAIKZE010000365.1 GCA_903831825.1 uncultured Lentisphaeria bacterium
GAAGGATTGATATGATTCGAGCCTACGGCTCTCAAATTGTGCGGGGATGGCGGACGGATTAAAATCCGTCCCTACAACATGATTCGAGCCTACGGTTCTCAATGGCGGCATCTTAAAAAGTGTCAACTATCGCTAACCCCTTTTTGAAACATGCCGAAAATTTCTTAAAGTTTTTTTATGCGGCATTCGCGGTTTTTGCCGTTCTGGTTATATTAGTTAATAGTTTGTGTGTTTGCCGGCAAAATACAGGAATGAAGATGGAAACAGAACAGCTCAGACAAAAAATTAAAGATTTGAAAAAAAATCTCACGAAAGTAATCAGGGGGAAAAGTGATGTTGTTGATCTGCTGATTGCGGCGCTGGCCGCCGGCGGCAACGTTTTAATGGAAGACGTTCCCGGAGTCGGCAAAACCACGCTGGCGAAAGCGCTGGCCGCCTCCATTGACGGGATCTTCAACCGGGTTCAGTTTACCCCCGATCTGCTGCCGGCGGATATTCTGGGCAGTTCGATTTACAATCCGCGGGACGCCAATTTCTACTTCCGGCGCGGTCCGGTGTTCACCAATATTCTGTTGGCGGACGAAATCAACCGGGCATCACCGCGGACGCAATCAGCACTGCTGGAAGCCATGAGCGAACATCAGGTTTCAATTGACGGACAGGCCCATGCGCTGCCGCTGCCGTTTATGGTGATCGCCACTGAAAATCCGATTGAATATCAGGGAACTTATCCGCTGCCGGAAGCTCAGCTTGACCGTTTTGCGATGCAGTTGACGCTGGGTTATCCGGATGAGAATGAAGAGCTGGCAATTCTTTTTGACCGGAAAGAGCATGATCCGGCGGCCGATATTGTGCCTGTGCTGAACTGTCAGGAAATTATCCGGATACACGAACTGGTGAAAAAAATCGGATTGGAAAAATCCGTTGCCGAATATATGCTCCGGCTGATTCGCGCCACCCGTTCGGACAGCCGGATAATGCTTGGCGCCAGCCCGCGCGCGCTGCTGATACTGTCCCGCTGCTGCCAGGCTAACGCGTTCATTGAAGGGCGTGATTTTGTGCTGCCGGATGATGTGAAGCGATTGGCAAAAGTCGTCCTGCCTCACCGCATTATCATTGACAATAAGACCAAATATTCCGGGGTGACAAACCTTGCGGTAATCGCTGAAATCGTTGACTCCATGAAGGCGCCGGTATAATGCTTCATGAAATAATTTGAATATCCAATACCCAACACGGAATAACCAACCGATGAAGGCAAGGATAAATACAAAAGACAATCAATTTCATTCAAGAACATAGATACTGCCGTAAAAGGCAGGCGTGACAACGGTATTTTTACCTTGAATGTTGGACATTCCTTGTTGGATATTGGATATTCGTTTTCTACCCTGAATTCCCTAAAATTGTAACTACGCGTTGATATAAATATTGAAAATTAAGCGACAATTGCAAGATTGTCGCTTGAGTTTTGCGCAAAACATAGTTACATTGTATATAATGTAACTATGGAGATAAAATAAAATGTC
>CAIKZE010000366.1 GCA_903831825.1 uncultured Lentisphaeria bacterium
ATGAACGCGTCAAAACGCAAACAGAAAATTATAGAAGATTCAAAGAATGGTCTATAGAGTTGGTTGACTTGGCGTTGGAGCTGGCTAAATTAACAGATAATGAGAACGGTTCTTGAAAGCCAAGAACTCGGTACTCTCAAGCACCTTAGCTTTAATTATTGAGACACGGTCAATGTCGATAATTTGATCCGCAAGTTCGTTTGCGGCATAAATATCTAACTTGACTCCAGGATTTGTATAAAATTCCAAGCAAATATATATACTGTGTCCGCTTGGTAAACCTAGAGCAGTACAAAAACCATAAGACAGCTCCTCTGGCAGATAGATACAACGCATATCTTTTGAGGAGTTACAAAACTCTGCGATGAATTCTATTCCATTCCATCGTCGAGGTAGGACTTGAGCACGCTTCAGAATCTTTGCTGCTGAAAGTTGACTTTCCTGTCGTATCGCTTCTTCGAAGCCATCTTCTATTTCGATAGCCTCAGAAGTTTTCATTTTAGTCAATTCATTGGCTACAGCAGTAGCAACCCTAGATGCTAAATCTTCTGGAGTTGTAAAGGAATCATAATTATGTTTCTTTTGTAATTCTGCTTTTAAAGCTTTCAGCTTAATAGCATCTTCATCCTTGTCTACATATTTGTTAGGAATAGAAGCGTCTTCACTGATTATAAAAATTAAAGATGGAAGCTTTAATTCCTGTGCCCGTTCATATTCTAAATGAGTAAAAGATTTATCATATCCTTGAGGGACAGAACCATATCTCATGGCAAAAATTCCAACGTATATTTTACATTTCTCAACCTCGGCTAGGCATTTATCTAAAGGCATTCCAGATGTTGCCCCAAATTGTTCCATTCCTACGACATAGGTTTCCAAGCGTCCAAGAGTATCCCTCACTTTTCGACGGTATTCTTGCAAATCTTCAAAAGTTGAACCAACAAAGATAGGAACGTGTTGTTTTGTCATATCAATTCGCCTTTACTTCGGGTGACAGACTCAGAAGTTTGAAGATTCTTCAACATTAATCTCTGTGCTGTCTATTAAATCAAATCAAATGCTTTAAGTTTTTTTCTCAGTTCTTGCTGTAACTCCCCGGCATGAGAATATTCCGTATATTCAAGACCTTTCAGGTCGGTTGACACTACTGTGCTTTTATCTTTAATAATAAAAACTTCCTTGCCTAATCCATAAGCCAGTCCCAGTTCAAACATAACATTCGGATTCAATGCGGAAATATTAATAATTACATACTTAGACTTTTGAATAGCTTGACATATCTTACACATAATATCAATATTGGTACATTGCTCATCGGCTTTAAAGCATTCAAATCCAGCAGAATCTAAAACAGTTTTAATACCGTATTCAAAGCTGTCCCTGTGTGAGTCGCCAAACGGCATACCTACAAAAAATTGTCTCTCTCTGACAGTTATATCGTGCGGACACTCATGCCCAATCTTAAAACATTTAAACCCTGAACGCGGCTTATGTTTTTTTATGAGAGCTTCTTCTTCTTTCTGCTTGGCAATATCTGCAATTTCATTTCTTGCCATCTCAATGCTTTTAATTAGTTTTTTCACTGCTACAGAGCGTACAGTTTTTCCAGAATTAGAAGTGTCTTCATCATTAATTCCATATAATTTCAAATTTCTGTCAGTAGCACTGTTAAAAAGTTGAATGTGCTTGTTGAATTGATCAACCCAGCGTATATAGGTTTCTGGACGTAACCAAGTATCGCCATTATCTGTAGTTGCTGCAACTTCTCCTTCGAGTTCAGCCAATCTGTACCCAATATCTTTCAACTCCATAATAACACCTGCTTATTTACGAAGCTTCTTTATTTCTGCTTGCAGCTTTTTTTGCTTCCTCTTATTGTCAGTCAGATTCAAAATATCCGTTTATTGTTATTTTGCCAGTATCAAAAAGATTAATTTTCTTAAAAGCCACAAGATTCTTGTAGTCATCTGGGTCAAACTTCTTTTTCGATGTTTTCGTTGCTCGGAAAGCAATTATTTAGAACTTCTTGATTTAGGTAGAAGTTCTTCACGAATGACCAGAGATTTACTCAATTGATATCCGATAGCTTGTGTCAAAACCTTTACATTGATGGAAAAATCGTTACAATCTCAATTTGCAGTGTTAAAATAATTACAAGACAGCAAAAGTCAGGGTTATTCTTCAAGCTTCCAGCTTGAACGGTTCGGAGCAATCGCAAGCAGGATGCTTGCGGTACTCTGCGATCCCGGCGAAATCCAAAAGTATTTTTATCCACAAAACACACAAAAAGGCACAAAAGGTGGGAAAATAGAAAACAGAACTCAGCGTATAACTCTTTGTGCGGCAGTTATACACTGAGTTCTATACTTTATCTTTTTTCTTACTACTATCCGTCATTTTATCCGTCAAATAAAAGTTACAAGGAGGGATGCAATGGGAAACTGGAACTGTCCGGGTTTCCCCTGTAAACAAACAATTGTTTCCAACTACTCGCCTCCGGCGGCTCGCCGGGCGTGATCCAACGCTCCCGCGACTGCGGGATTGGTCGCCGGAACGGCGAAATACCAAAGGATTTTTTCTGTTAAGTTTCATATTTTATCACAGCCATCCCATAATTTTCTAAAACTGGCTCTTCAAGGCATAGTCTGAGCGTGGGGGGGGCGACTTTCGCTACCCCCGTTTTGTCAGATATGACATTTTGAGCAGGGGTGTCAGGAGAACTCGAAGTAAATCTGATATACTTTAAACGGTTGAAATTTTAACATTTTTAAAGCTCTGAAAATTACACGTCAGCAATGATTGCAATACATTTATTACC
>CAIKZE010000367.1 GCA_903831825.1 uncultured Lentisphaeria bacterium
AGGTAATCGACAATATCAAACTCCCGCCCGCTCAAGGGATGAAATGGGTGAATTATCCGGAATTTAGATTCTGTCACGTTGCGACAGGGTGTAATTGAAGACTTAGTCCAAAGATTGCTGCGCAATCATAAAGACGTAAAGACGCTTCATCTCCTGAATTCGCGGGTTGTTTCCCGGATCGACCGAAGAATTTGAATATCCAATATCCAACACGGAATATCCAACATTCAAGGTAAAAAAACTTGCTTCTTTCCTGGCTGTATCTATGCTACTGAGTAAAGTTTAAGGTCTATGAAACAGTCTTGCAAATCGAATCATCTGTTATTGTCTTTGCATTTGTTTTTCATTCATCTGTTGGACATTCCTTGTTGGATATTGGATATTCGCTTTTTTGTCCATAAATTTCAGCAAAGATCCATAATCATAAACCGAAGAACTTTTTCGGTTCGCTGTAGGACATTTTTACTGCCAGGTTTTCGGCGATTTCCTGCGGCATCTGTCCATCCTCGACCATCTTGCCCAGCACCCCGGACAGGACGCGCCGGAACATCTCAAACCTTGAGCCGTAGGAGAGCAGTTTGCGGGAATCGGACACCATGCCGGCAAAGTTTGACAGCAGGTCCACCGAGCCGATATACTCCAACTGACGCTTCATGCCGACCGGAGTGTCGCACAGCCACCAGGCGGAACCGAGCCGGACTTTTTCGCCGAAAGCGCGGGAAATCGTCGCCAGCGTCGCCTGATGCGCGGCGTCCAGACAGTACAGCGCCACTTTCAGCCGGTCATTGAAACGGTTGAGGAATTTGATCAGCGCCGGCATGTGATCCTGGAAATGGTTGCTGATATCGCCGCCGCAGTCCGGGCCGATGCTTTTGAACAGCACGTCGCGGACGTCTCTTACCGCGCCCATGTGCAGTTGGCAGACCCAATTTTTGGCCGCGTTCATTTCGGCGACTTCGCCCATGAAATAGCCCATGTAAACGCCGGTTTCGGCGCAGGATACGGCTTCGCCGTTCATGGCCTTGCGGAATATTGCGTCGGCGTCTTCGAAGGTCGCATCGACCGACGGCGGCACTTCAATGCCGTGATCGCTGGCAACGCAGCCGTGAGCCGCAAAATAGTCGTGGGAGAGTTGCAGCGCCGCGATCAGGTCTTTCACCGACTTGATGCTGCCGCCGAAACGTTCGCCGACTTTGCCGATATATTCCCGCCATTCGGGAGCAAAGATTTTCATGGCTTTATCCGGCCGCCAGGTCGGGCGGATGAGGGTTTTGCCGGCGGCCTGATTAACCACCCCGTGCTCTTCCAGCAGATCGACCGGGTCGTCGGTCGAACACATGGCTTCGACGCCAATCTGCTGAAGCAGTTGCAGCGGACGTTTGTCGGGACGGGCGAGGACGCTGTTGATCTGTTCCCATAACGCCGCTCCGGTATCCGGCCCCAGCAGCGTATTGATGCCAAGATAGCGGCGCAGATCCAGATGAACCCATTCATAGACCGGGTTGCCGGCCACATCCGGAAAAACCGAGGCCAGTTTCAGCCATTTTTCTTCCGGTGTTCTGGAACCGGTCAGGTATTCTTCGGCGATGCCGCATTTTCTCAGCACTTCCCATACATAATGGTCAGTGGCGGCAAATAATTGCCAGGCATTCGGATAGTTGCAGTTTGCGGCGATTTCCTTGACATTCGCATGATTGTGCGGATCGAGAATTGGCAGCGATGCTATTTCCGCATAAATTTTCATCCCGGCATTATTGCCGATTAAATAGTTGTCCCCAAGAAAGTTCATTTTATATCTCCAAATAATAGTTACGCTAACGTTGGCATAATAATATAATCCAGAAAATAGAGTGGCAAAATCCGAAACCGGAAAAAATTTAAAATTAACGCAAAGACGCGAAGAAGAGAATTTTTAAAGTTTGGCTGTGCCAAATTTTAAAAAGGTTTCTCTCTTTTGGAAATCTTGAAAGGCGATGGGAAGACTGAGAGGACTGGGAGGACACCGGGAAATCCGCTGAACCCTTTGCCCAGCGGCTGTTGAAAAATAGACGGGAAACCCGGAGCCTGCGAGATTAAATGTCCATATTGTCCGTTGCGTCCGTTGCGTCCGTTGCGTCCGTTGTGTCCGTGCTTTGCGCCACGCCTGCGGCGGGTAAATCACGCCTCCGGTTATTCTTCCAGATAGATTCTTTCTACGCGGGAACCTACCGAACAGAGCAGTTCGTAAACGTGCGTGCCTTTGAGCTGCGACCAGTGTTCCGCGGGAATGGAGTTTTCGCCCTGGCGTCCGATGCAGACGACTTCGTCGCCGCACTGCGCGTCGGGAACGCATTCCAGCGAGACGGTGGTGTAATCCATGGAAATTCTGCCGACAACCGGGCAAAGATGTCCGCGGATAAGCACATAGCCCCGGTTGGAAAGGGCCAGCGGCAATCCGTCGGCATATCCCGCGGCAATAGTGCCCATCAGCGTATCTTTCATCAGCCGGTAAGTCCTGCCGTAACCGATAGTCGAACCCGCCGGAAGTTTGCGGATGGCGGCGAGGCGGGTTTTAATTTCCAGAACCGGTTCCAGGTTCATGGCGCGACGCCCCTGGCTGTCAAACAAGCCGTAAAGGTTAATGCCGGTGCGGACGTGAGTGAACGGTGCCGTGCAGGTTTCCGGGAAGTTGTTGATCGCGTCGCTGTTGGCCATGTGGATTTTGCTGAATTTAACTCCGGCGGCGTCAAGTTTTTTCAACAGTGCCGTAAAGGAATTTATCTGGTTATGGGTGTAGTCGTCGCCGCCCTGGTAAGCCATCGGGAAATGGGAATAAATGCCTTCGCATTTCAGGTTAGGCAGCTTGACGATTTCAAGAATTTGTTCATAAGCATCCTTCACCAGCATTCCGAGCCGTCCCATGCCGGTGTCAATTTTGAAATGGCATTCCACGGTTTTCTGCTGTTTGACGGCTTCCCGGCTGATCGCCTGCGCGGCCTTGAGGTCATTGACCGGACAGATGATGCCGTTGCTTATCGCGACCGGAATCTCATCCGGCAGGATATTGCCGAGAATCTGCACCGGCAGCCCCATATCCTTCAACTGGAGCGCCTCGTTGATTTCGGCAACGCCGAATCCGGCGGCCCCGGCGGCTTTCAGCGCGCAGGCGATATCCATGACGCCCAGCCCGTAGGCATTGGCTTTAAGGATCGCCAATACCGAGCACGGCGCTACGGTTTTACAGATGTTCTGGAAGTTCGTTTTCAGTTTATTCAGGCTGATTTCCAGCCTGACCCTGCTCTCCGGTCTGTTTCTCAATTTATCCTCCTGAACCGCTTGCGGCGGTCAAATTATTTTAAAATCAGCGCCAAGACTAATGAAATCTTTTATAAAATCGGGGTAGGTCACGGCCGCGGCTTCCGCGCCCTTGACAATGGTTTCACCTTCCGCCGCCAGCCCGGCGATGGCCATCGCCATGACAATGCGGTGGTCGCCGTAACCGTCAACGACTGCGCCATGCAGTTTTGTTCCCTCAATCTCCATGCCGTCCTCAAGTTCCGTGATCTTCGCGCCCATTTTGCGCAGTTCGCGAGTCATGCACGCGATCCGGTCGGTTTCTTTGATTCTGGCCTGCGGAACGTTCAGCAGCCTGGTCGTGCCTTCGGCGCAGGCGGCGACCGCCGACATCAGCGGCAGCGCGTCCGGCGTGGCGTTGAGATCGACGTCAATCCCTTTCAACGCTTTGCCGGGCCGGACAACGGTGGAAAGTTCGCCGCGTTTCACCTCGGCCCCCATCCGATCGAAAAAATCAAAAACGGCTTTGTCGCCTTGCAGGTCGCTGAAATCCAGGTTCCTGATCTCGACTTCGCCGCCCGCCAGCGCCGCGGCGCCGAGCGGGAATGCCGCCGTGGAAAAGTCCGCCGGGATCGTCCACTCGAAATGCGGATAATGTTGTCTGCCGCAGATTTTAAACCGCGACATGTCCGCGTTGCGTTCGTATTTAATGCCCATCCGGTCAAGCCAGCCGAGCGTAATTTCGACATAAGGCTTTTCGTTCAGGTTGAACACCTCAATTTCAGTATCCCCCCCGGCGAGCGGAGCGGCGAAAAGCAGCGACGTGAGGAATTGCGAGCTTTTGCCGTTGACGCTGGTTTTGCCCCCCGGCAGCGGCCCGTGAATGGAGACCGGGCATTTGCCGTCGCGGGATTCCGTTTTGACGCCCAGCAGCGCCAGCGCATCCAGCAGCGGCCCCATCGGACGGGTGCGCAGCGAGTCGTCGCCGTCAAAGGTCACGTTGAATCCGGCCAGCGCGGAGAGGCCGGAAAAGATTCTCAAACTGGTGCCGGAATTGCCCATGTCAATCGTGTGGCCGGGGTCTTTGAATTTGCCGCCGGTGCCCGTGATGCGCCAGCATTCCGGAGTTTCCTCGACCTTCGCCCCGAACAGTACGGCAGCCTTCAGGCACGATCTGGTGTCTTCCGATTCCAGCGGCGAATGAATTACGGAAACCCCTTCCGCCATGGTCGCGACCGCAACCGCCCGGATTGTATGCGACTTTGAACCGGGAACTGAGATCGTCCCGTTAACCTGTGATTTCTTTACCCTGATATCCATGTTTAAACCGTATTAAAATGTATTTGTCTTATTTAAAAATATCCAGATTGTAGTAATGTATTTTCGTTTCTAAAGTAAACAAGCAACTAGCGCTCTATAAAACTGAAAATTTAAACTTATAGAGCGCCTAATGGAGAAAATCGGCAATGAAAATAGCGGTTATCAGTACCGGCAGTGAACTGCTGAAAGGCGCTACGGTCAATACCAATCTGGCATTTCTCGGTCAGGCGCTCACCGCGGCGGGGTTCACCCTCGAACGCGGCGCGATTGTGCCCGACTCCGGCAAATCAATGACGGAAGCGCTGGCAAGCCTGGCGCCGGTATCCGACATCATCATTACGACCGGCGGGCTCGGTCCCACCAGCGACGATATCACCAGACAGGTAGTCTGCGAATTTTTCGGGCTGAAACTCAAAGAAGATCCGCAGCTCCGCAAAAAACTCGAAGAATACTGGCAGAGCCTGAAACGCGGATTTGCGCCGGAAGCGCTTTTCTTGCAGGCCCAGGTGCCGGAAAACGCGGTTGTCCTGGAAAACCGCAACGGCACCGCCCCCGGCCTCTGGCTCAACACGCAAAAAGACGGCAGCGCAAAGATCATTATTCTGCTGCCCGGCCCCCCGTCGGAACTGGAGCCGATGTTCATGGCAGAGGTGATGCCGAAACTTGAAGCGATTGCCGTCGAGAGGATATTTACGGAGCGATTCATGGTTGCCGGCGCCGCGGAACTGACGATTCAGCAGCAGGTTGAAGCGGTCATCGGAAATTTGCCGGTAGAACCGGCATATTGCGCCTCGGCGGAAGGGGTCCGGGTATTTCTTGCCGGAACCGACCGGCCGTTGTTAAAGACTAAAGTCGCGGAACTGAAAAAGATCTTCGGCAACGCGGTGCTGGCCAATGATTCGCTGTCATTGGCGGAGGAAGCATCGTTCCAGTTGCGAAGCCGAAAATTGACCCTGTCCACCGCGGAATCCTGCACCGGCGGCATGATTGCGGCGGCGATTACCGATCTGGCCGGGTCGTCCGACATTTTCAAGGGTTCGGTCGTCGCTTACAGCAATGAAGTCAAAGAAAAGATGCTTGGCGTTCCGGCTGAAATCCTGATTAAACACGGCGCGGTCAGCGAAGAATGCGTTGCCGTCATGGTTGACAATGTCTGCGCCAGATTCGCCACCGACGCCGGTATTGCCGTTTCCGGCATTGCCGGGCCCGGCGGCGGAACTCCGGATAAACCGGTCGGGCTGGTGTTCATCGGCGTCAGGGTAAAAGGGCGCGCGGAAGTAAGAAAGTTTAACTTCCGCGGCTCGCGGGAAACTGTCCGCAGGAGAGCCGTCGCAAGCGCTTTCCGCATGTTGCGCGACCTCCTGTTCCAGCAATAAAACTTTTCCAGTATTATTTAGTTTTTTTGCTCAGTCGTTCGATTTCATCCGCGACTTTGCAGCGATACTCATTCAACAGCTTATAGTTTCTGGTATAATCACTGGTCTTGAACGTCACAATCGAATCCGGGATGTTGAGCAACGGAGATTCCGGGCAAAGTTCCTTCAGCATGGCGAGATATTCATAGTCCTGTATTCCGTCGCGGAGGTTTTCCAGACGGATGGAACTGAGCAGTGAACCGTCGCGGCAGGGATATACCAGATTGCCGTCCCCGTTTCTGCCAGGCCTGAGGTCATCCTTTTTGGTGGAATAAGTCTCAATGCTGAATTTCTCCTTCGGCCAATCCACTCCGGCGGGAGCATCTTCAGGCGCGCAGACCGGACGGTACGAGGAATAATAGCCAATCCCGGCGGCCTTGTATTTATATGCCATCCATGAACATATTCGCGGCGCCATTCCCGGCAAATCGAGCATGAAAGATGGATCTTCGTAAACCCAGTAGAAACCAACTTCCTTGTCGCTTTCCCTCAAGTCTTTGGTTTCCTCATCGGGAACCGGGGTCACAAACCAGACATCCATCAATTTTGTGGAAATCTCCATCTTTTTGCCGACATTGCACAGCTTCAAATCCGGAAATTCATTCTTGAAATAAGAACAGGCCTTTTCGGCCTCTTTGAGTCTCTTTTCCCGGACATCTTTCGGCCGGTGCATGACTTCGTCAAAGCCGTTGACCATCGCCATATCCCAGCAATTAAGCTTTTCCAGCAAAGGCTTGCAACCCTTTACAAAATCGGCGGCTTTCTTCAAATAAGCGTCGTCAAAGGAAAACGGGTCCTGCTTGTTTTCCGAATTGTAGAGGTACCACAACACCATCCGGTTCAAGCCTTTGTCCAGACAGTATTTCAGATCTTCTTTCATCGGGATAAGGGCCGGCTTGCCGTTGCCCGCGGAACCGTTGACGTACATGCTGATCGGGTTCAGGCGGTGATCCAGATATGTGTCATAGCATTTCCTGCGGATTTCAGAAGACGGCGGCTGATATCCGCCCCCGATGAACGTGGTCAGCCGTCCCCGGAGCGGCAGCGAGAAAGCCCGGACATTGAGACGGTATTCAACCTCGCGGCTGAAGCCGTTTGCCGTGGCGAACTTGATTTTCCCCTTATAATTGCCGGGAGCCTGCTCTCTGGGAACATACACGGTTATCCAGTACGGCTGGACGCGGCCTGAAATCTCCAGCGGCTGATTTTTCACGAGCGGGTCCGGCCACCATCCGGGGTGACTGTCCTTGTAGTAAAAACTGCGGACCACTTCGACATAGGCAACCGGATTGATAGTGACATTTTCCCGGGATATGGTTTTTAGCGGGTCTCCTTCAAGCGTGAGATCTTCCGCTTCGACCATTACATTCTGCTTAGATTTCACAGCCACGGCCGCGATCTGGAAACTCTGCCATTCATGTCCGGCCGCCATCAGTTGAAACGGCTCCGGCGAATATTGGAAAGGAAGGTGGCGGAATATTTTTTCCGTCGGTGGAACGGAGACCAGAAGCAGTTCGTCCTTGGCGTCCTGTCCGTTTTGGCCGTTTGCTTTAAGCATATTCATCACAACCAGCAGGCAGCGCGCCCCCTCCAGGGTCTTGCTTAAATCAGGATCGTCCCTGGAACTTACTTTTTGGGATAATGCTTCCAGCTTCGATATGTATGACAACGCCTCTTCGCCGCGGGATTTGTTGGCGGACGAGAGATTATCTTTCAAATCCTTGACGGTTTCCGCGATCTCCAAACTTTTTTTCCCGGTTTCCTCGAAGGTGACCTCATCGGCGGTAAACAGTTTTATCTCGTCGATGTAGCAGACGGCCTCGGGCCATACGGTATTCCTGTAGAATTTTAGTTTCGTCACATTTTTAAGATCAATTTTTTGTTTTATTTCATCCAGGTTCAGCGAGAAGGTTCTGGCGCTTTCGGGGTGCAGATTCAACAGCCCTGAAGGGATCGCGCAATTCTGCGGCAACGAGTGGTCCGCCCCCTTCGCGTCACTGATGAAAAGCTGAAGGAAGGCCTCGTTGGGGATGGGACGCGAATTATAAACGGTGAAGCGCAATTGCCTGTACGCCGACCAGTCGGAAATGGCCGGGGTGAAAACTACAATGGCTTCCTTGCCGGTACCGACAAACACCATTTTCATCGATTTTTTTCCGCGGAAAGCGTATTCGTCGCTTACGCCGCAGGAGGCTTTACCCCCGATATTCCAGCTACCGCCCAGGTCGCTCCCGTCCTCAAAGCCGACTCCCGCCGGTAAACTGCCCTTCCTGGCCGGTTCCAAACCCATTACCAGGGAAACGCAACAAACAAAAACACAGAGCGAAAAACACAATTTCATCTTATATCCTTTTTCTTGTTAGTTTCGCATGCAAGTTGAATCAGATTGTCTGTTCCCTCAACAGGCAATCCGACTTTGGGAATGTTTCAACCATCAAATATTGAACCGTGCGCTCAATGGTTTATGGCGCATAGTAGACACAGCTTGTATTTCCGTACAGATCCTTCATATTTTGAGATTTCACATGACCTTCGGCAAACAAGCAGGGAACGTTTAAATTCGGGTGTCTGAAGTCAACCGCCAGATTAGTGGCGCTTGCTCCTGTGGCGAAAGGGTATGTTGCCCAGTGGTCGAAGACGAACGAGTATCCTTCCCCTCCGGCAGCCGTCCGCAAGCCGTCCGTCATGTAAATCATCGTGGACGGCTTATTGATGCGAGACATTCGGGTCATATGCACAAAGGGACTGTATCCAAGACAAGTCATAAAATGGTTTGCCGTGTAGCTGTATTGACAATCCTTCCAAACTACTCTGTAAGCGTCTTTCGGACACCAGTAGATTTTAGCTTGGGCCGGCGTTGATGGGAAAACAGCAGGTATTCCAGTATAAGGTTGCAGATTGTTATATAATGTATTTGAGCCGACGCCGTTAACGGCATAGGGAAAATAGTCCTGCGAATCAAGCGAGTAAGAGGTGACGGCCTGGCCGATTTGACGGAGGTTGCTCATGCATTGGGTCTGTCTGGCTGTTTCCCTGGCGCTGGTCAGCGCCGGCAGCAGCATTGAGGCCAAAATTGCGATGATGGCGATCACCACCAGGAGTTCTATAAGTGTGAAAGTTAATGACTTACAACTTTTTAGCTCTTTCATTTTCCCTTTCCTTTCGGTTTGTTTGGATTTCGCGAAAAAGCCAGGTTGCTTATTCCGCGTTTCCTGTTTTTGTTTTATGGCCGGTTCTTTCAGGCGGTTACTGCGATTTGTAGATTTTTAACCGGCCAAACTACGGCTCCTTTAATAAATTAAAGACATATTAAAGACTTGTTTGATATTCTTCTATAGAGCATACCTCTCTTCTCTAAATTTGTCAATGGGAAAGCAAATTTTTCTTCATAAAAAACAATCAATCTCTTAAAAAAGTATTTAAAATATATTTGCTTTTATTTGGATTTGGATATATACTATAAGGTAACAAACGGATTATAAGCTATGAAAAATCATACAATTTTGATTGGTCAGAAGTCGCCGCGGCAACGCGTGGAAGAATATATTAAAGAGCAAATCAGCGACGGAGCATTAAAGGCGGGAGATGCGCTGAAGTCAACCCAGCAATTAGGGCTTGACCTGGGGGTATCGCTGCCCACGGTGCATCTGGCGTTAAAAACCCTTGCCAACGCCGGCTGGCTGTGCCGCGAACACGGCAAGCGGACCATCGTGACGGGCAATCCCGTTTTAAAACCACATGCCAATGCTAAAATCTGCTTTCTTTACTCGGACTATGCGAACAACCGGTTCCGCAGCAATTGCATTGAGGCAATAACCAATTATGCCTATAAGCATAACTGGAATCTGCGCCTGGAATGTTTTGAAAAATTGATCGTCTCCGACAGAAGGCATTTTGCTATAATCCTGGATGAATTTTTTGCGAATTTGGCCAAACAAGGCATCACCCATTTAATCCGGGAACCGCAAACCACGGTGTTTGAAATAGAATGCTGGCATTTAACAGAGAAATACGGGATCAAAAGTGTCGCGTTCAACGATTTCTGGTTAAACGGCGGGCCCTGCTCATCCGTGCGGATTGACGATACTTACGGGATTTTTAAGCTCACCGATCACTTGATAAAGTTGGGCCATAAAAAGATATTATTAATTGACGAGTTGGATTACTGGCCGCGCTGGGGTGCGATCAGCGGCTTTCAAATGGCCATGCGCTGCCATCAACTGCCGATCTCTGATGATATGATTGCATTCACCTCCGGCTATAAACATTGGCACATGCTTGACCGGGAACTGGTCGAAAATATTACCCGGAACTTTACGGCGGTCATTTGCATTTATGATGTATATGCCATGCGATTATTGAGCTACCTCCAGGAAATCGGCGGATCGGCGCGGGATATCAGCGTCGCCGTTTTTGACTGGATAACCAATGGCGAAAAATTTGAACTTACCACCGTGGTCCAACCCGTTGATTTACTGATCCAGAAAACTTTTGATATCCTGCTGGATGATAGCCGGCAAATTACCAAGTTAATGCTGACCCCGGAAATTAAAGTAGGCAACTCCACGAAGCCGCCGTCGCCCGGTAAAATTCAAGGATCAAACCTTAAAGTCCCGCTGATTTAATATCTCGCACAAAGGCGCAAAGGCACAAAGATAAAGTAAAACTTGCCGTTCTCTTCGTGCCACGCCTCCGGCGGGTAAATCTCCGTGCGAGAATATGTTCCGTTTTCGGCATTTTTACCTTGGATGTTGGATATTCCTTGTTCGTTATTGGATATTCAAATTATTGGATATCTTCGTGTCTCCGTGCCTCCGTGCGAGAATATGTTCCGTTTTGCGGTATTTTTACCTTGGATATTTCCCGCCTCGCGGGATCCCGCCTTGCGGGACGGGATATTGGATATTCAAATTATTCGGTTATTCACTTAGGAAACGCCCGCGACGGGGCGACAAGGGAATTATCTCGCACAAAGATTTATCCGCCGCAGGCGCCCAGGGCTTGAGGGACTTTGAAAAATCTTGTCTATCCGTGTAATAAGCGATGACGCTGAGAGTACCGCAAGCATCCTGCTTGCGATTTTGCTCAAGCTGGAAGCTTGAGGTACTTTGAAAATCCTGTTCATCCTGTTCAGCAGATGAACCACAGCTATCGCTTCTTATTATTGGTTTGCGGCATTGCTACCGGGGAAAGCAGCTTGCCGTCACGGAAGAGAATATAGCCGTCCTGCTCGGGCTTAAACTTTTTACCATTTTTTATGTCGGCAATGAATTGCTCAATCGGATTGAAAATATGGTCTTTCCAATCATGCAGCATTACAAGGGTATAAATGATTCATTCTCTCAAATCGTAAAATGTCCGATTTAAAGACATTTTTCAATCAACAAAAACTTAAAATTTGCGTTCAATATATCCGTCATTTTGCCCGTCAAACGCGAAATCCTATTTCTGCACAGGCGGCGGTCAGGGAACCGCCGTTCGGCATATCGGGGTCCGGCATATCGGGGTCTGTCCACTTTATTTTTATTTTTTATGCATACATTCATTAATTTGCTTCTATTTATGCTTCTTATTTTAATATTTCCAGCCGCAGTATTTTAAAATAAGGTTTATTTGTTCCCGTCCAAAAAACCTTTTTTGAATATAGCCGGACAGACGATATTAAGCAAACATCAAAAAAAGCAAAATACGCCTTAAGCATTTCCCTGCTTATAATTGTTATTCTAATATCTTGCGCTTTAACTTTTTGAAATAAGATAGCATTTTATCGCTACTGATTCAACTTTTATGCATAAAAATAGCAAATATTGTTAAATAAAGTGGACAGACCCCGATATGAATTACCGATATGAATTGGAATTGCCCTTTGGCGTCATAAGTATAGAGCCAGTAAGAGCCATCGGCCATATCCAGCCGCGAACGCCGGTCATTGGCATCGTAGGTGTAGGAATACGTCTTCGTCACAGCCCCAGCGACAGAGGATATCGAGGTCAACCGGTTCTGTGCATCGTAATTGCGGGTGGTGGTCAGTTTTGTGCTACCGCCAGCAGTGATCGTAGTCGTGTTCAGCAGATTGTTTCCGGAAATACGGCTGTAAGTGACCGTATTCGTGCCGTCCGAAACTGTCGCCAGTCTCGACATGGCATCGTAAGTATAGCTGTTGGCGAATACCGCTGCACTGTTCTGATTTAACTGCAATTCCGTTCTCCGGCCTAAGCTGTCATAGGTGTATCCTACCGCGCCGTTTACTATATACGGGATGGTCTCATTTGCAAGCGTGCCATCGGCGTTGTAGCTCAGCGTCCGACTGCCGGAAGCATCGGTTACGGCGGTTACGCGGCCCGTGCGGTCAAGGGTGTAACTGACTGCCGGAGTCGTACCGTCGGAATAGTTTACCCCGGTCTGAGAGCCGCCGTTGTCATAGGAATAGGTGGTGGTAATGCCTCTGGCCCAGACACGGGTAAGCATTCTGCCGTCAGCGTCATTGGTGTAAGCTACCTGCTTATTGTCAGGATAAACCTTCGAAACCATGAAACCGCGGGCTGAGTCATAATTCCAAGTAGTTACTTCCGGCGTGCCCGGATAAGCCTTGTAAGTGGTCTGGGTTTTCATCCGGCCCTGCGCGTCGTAGGTGAACGCCTGCGGGTAGGTGTCCGCGCCGGTGACGGTCAGGGCTTCCCCGGTGTCGGCATAGGTGTAACTGACTGTGCGGCTGCCGGGATAGGTAACCGAGGTACGCCGTCCCATGTCGTCGTAAGTATAGCTGGTGACGCGATTACCGGGATCTTCGGTAACGCTGACAGTCTGTCCGGCGTCGTTGTAAGTGTAAGTGGTGGTCTTCTGTACGCCGTTTTCAGTACGGGTGACCGTGGATAACCGGTTAAATGCATCGTAAATATAGGTTGTCGTTCCCAGAACGCTGTGGACGGAACTGGTCATTTTACCGTTCTGATAAACGCTGGTAACGGTAGAGCCATCTGGATTAGTGGTCACGACGGAGCGTGACCCTCCACCGTTCAACGTCGTCTGGATGGATGCTGTTCTGCCGAATGAAGTCTGCCAGGAATTCAATCCGTCCGCCGAAATTTCGGTCACAGATGATTCGGTCGGGGTGCCGGAACTGTCCTGGTAAACGCTGGTGACGCTCCTGCGGACAGTCACGCCGTTCTTATTCGCGACTGACTTACTGTAACCAGTAACGCGGTCGGGGCCGGAATAATCAATCGTATCGTTGCGGTTCATGTCTATCGCCGAGGCCGAAATCTCGCCGTCGCTGCCGTAAGCCGTCAGCGACACTATGCCGGACGGCGAAACCTGCTTAATCTGACGGTTGGCGCTGTCAAAGAATGCCTGGGCGAAAGAGTTGTCGGCATAAACCGTTTTATAAGCACCGCCGACCATATTTACGAACCCCTTCTGCCACTGGTCGAGCGCGTTGTTGTCGCCGACTTTGAACCCTTTAGTGTAAAGCTGGCCGTTTTCAATGCCGTACTCGTATTTTACCGGATGAACGGCAGTGCCGGAAACTTCCGCCAAGGAGCCGTCGGCGTTATATTTCTCAACCTTAGTCGAGCCGCCCGGATAGGTGGTGGTTTTATAGTGAACGCCGTCAGGCCAGGACTCGGCATAAGCAGTGGTTTTGTTATCCGGGGTAGTGGTGGAAACCAGCTCCCCGGCGGCATTGTAGGTATTGGTCGTGGTCTGTTCGGAATTGTCCGTGCCCTTGACCGTGGTGGAAACGGTATTGCCCCGCGTATCATAGGTATAGAAGGTGGTGATGCCCGCCGAGGCGCTATGGTCAAGCTGTTTCAAGGAGTTATAGGCCATCGTAGTGACGGACCCGTCCTGCGCGGTCTGGCTGGTGGGCCCGCAACAGCCGTATTCAGCCAAGGAATAAGTTCCGCCGAGATAGTCAGTGCGAATTACTTCTCCAAAGCCGTTGAGAGTGTAAGTTTCGCTGGACAGAGTCAGGCCGGAAGCGATATCGGTAACGGCACTGCTGATCTGGTTGCCGATCGCGTCCTCGGTGCTTACGGAACGGGTCCCGGAAGTGACCGTATCGCCGGAACCATAGCCTTTGTCCACGATGGTGGTCAGGTTATCGCCGCTGGATGAATAGGTGTAAAGCTCCTTGGAGCCGTCCGGATAAACGATTTTTGACTGCCGACCGGAGAAGTCGCCGGAGGAGTAAGAATAATAAGCGGTGTCCAGATTGTCATTGGCTCCATACGCCGCGCCTGGAGTGCGGCAGACACTATGATGGTACTCATTCGGCAGATAGACGGAATACTCACGGCCAACTTCCGTACCGTTGACTTTCCGGACAATACAGCGCGGACGGCTGTCGCCGGAATAGGTTACATCGCCGGAAACAAGCGGAGTGTAACTATATTCCGTGACTCGGTTGGCTGACTCATTGGAACTCAGTGCGTTATTGCCGAAAGGGGTGATTTCTTTGGACACGCGTCCCTGAGTATCGTAGGTATAATAAGTCCACGAACCGTCCGGATTGATTTGAGATTTCAGCTTGCTGTAAGCCGCGCCGTCATTGGCCTGATCAACATAGAAGTCGTAGGCGGTGGTACGTTCGGCGCTGGTACCGTAAGCAACAACTTCCTCGATGATTTCTTCATTCCAGAGAAATGTTTTATAACGGATCAGTTTACTGGTACTATTGCCGGCGGCGATAATAGTCTCCAGCACGTCGCGGACCCCGGCGGTAGTGATGGGCTGGGTGGCGTACCGGGTCAGTTTGGCAACGGTGTTGCTACCGCCGTCATAAATGCGCTGTTCGGAAATGTTGCTTTCGGTATTAGTATCCGGTAACGACCTGAATTCAGTTTTACCGATAATATTATTGTTGCTGTCGGCCATGGTGGTGGTTTGCGTGGTTACCCCGTTGCTGCTGGTGTAACTAAAACTCATGTCACCCATCGGGGAACTGTCGGGGAATTGGCGTTGGATGCCGGTAATAACTTCAATGCTTCCGGGCGGCGGGTCTTCTCCCAGCAGCGAAGAACTCAGCACTTGCCCGGCGACAGACGGAGCAAGGCATAAATCATTGCGGTTGTATTTGCCGGTAAGATTATTGGCGGTAAGTTGAATATATGCATAGATCGGGGTAATGGTGCCGAACCGTGAGGTGACGCTGATGACCTTGCTGCCGTCCCTGACAACGGTCAGTCCGGAAAATGGCGAAATGCCCTCGAGTTTTTCACCGTTTTCGATCTTGTATGCCTCGACGAAACCGCCGCCGGAGTCAAACACGTGGGTAATATCGTCGCCGAACTTGATTTCATATTGGGATGTATTGCCGTTTTGGTCTGCGATCCTGATCAGGTTGTATGACGCCGCGCCTTCTACCGCTTCCGCGCGGTTGGGTACTTCGGTTGTTAAGTTCCAGTCCTTCCATACCATCAGCGTATTAGCGCCTTTCGGGCGTTGCACCTGGGCGAAAAGCCAATAAACCGTGGTGCCGTTAACATCCTGATTGCCGCCGAAAATTGAGAGACCGATGTCCAAACTGAAATGCATTTTAGTGATCCCGGCAAAACTGTAGCTCTGGAGATAGGCAAATTCCCTCATTCCCGGACTGCATTTGGAGACGCCGAGCGGATAAGTGGCGGTTATGCCATTTACACTGAAATCCTCGACGAGGCCTTTGGCGGAACAGGTCGGGCAGCAGGGCCTGCTCAAATCATTCGTATTGCTGTCCGGACCCCGTCCGGGATTGGCGATGGAGACAATCAACCGTTCCGGGCATTTGTCGTCTACGTCTATCACAAAATATGATGAAGTTACGGTCAAGCAATTGCTCGAATTACAACAATAAGCGGTATATAGGACGCCGTCATCATAGTAATTACATGTCTCCGTCAGCGTTTCAGAAGGAGCCTCATATGGTGTTCTAGGAACATCGTATGGAGTATCAAAAGCTGATCTATAACCCCAATCAAAAATATAGTCATTATAACTTTCACAGGCGGAGTATCTATTCAGTTGCATTCCTGTAAAAAGCTTAATATTATCTTTTGCACTATCGTAGTCAAGAAGGAGCGGCAAGGCTAATATATAAGCCTTAACCGTCTCTTCGCTGTCTGACACTATATCTGTATGCTCAACTTGATAACCGTTTTCATATCTGTTGACTATCTCTCTGCTTGTGATATGAGAATAATTATAAAACTCCCCCCACATCCAAGGTACTGGCGGATCGTAAGTCGTTGGGAACGGGTAGGGAATTCCGGAATCGTAGAAAATAAAATTATCAAAAGAATTATAGTAAGAAATAGGAGCACTGCATTTTCTGGTTTTCAGCTTTCTTAGCGCGTCCGCCATTTCCTCAAAATGCATCCACAGGATCGGAACATCTACAAAGTCATTTGAAAGTACGGCAATTCCCTTATCGGTATATTCGCCGGGAACCTTAGTAAATTTAATTGTAAGTCCAGCATCGGCAAACGGGTCCACAACGTCAGTTTGAATTTTACTTTTATCAATATAAATGCCATACAGTTCAGCAATTTTACCTCTTAAAAGATTCAAATCGCCTTGAGTTACGGAACTGCCCGGGCTTTTCGCCTGATGAGCGAAATCCCAACCTCCTGTAACACTATTATAAACAAGGTCACCCCTGCGTTCGTGAATGCCGCGAAGGATTTCATTATACGCTTTGTAGTATTGCTCGCCTTCGGCTTTGGCCGTCAAAACACAGAAAACACTTAACGTCAGAAACAGCAAGACTTTACTGATGGAAATACCGGAAAATTTTTTCATCTTCTCTTTACTCCTCAATTATTTTTTATATTATCTTTTGGATTTTGCTGAATATTTTCGGCGACCTTAATTTTGGCTTCAAGGTCGCGTCGCAGAGCTCCAACGAGGCCGGCGGCAGAATTGCCAGACAACGGTTGATTGCGCGAAACAGCATCGCCGGATTTGCCGCTGACAACAGTAGCTGTGGCGGGCACGGTTGCCACGGTTGCTGCGGATCCCGCCAGTTGCGGGACTCCATTCGGGGGAGTGGCTAACGGTTTAATTCTTAAACTGAATATCAGACCGCGCAACATCATTTCTTCAGGAGAGCCCGGTTTAACAGAATCCAGATATTTAAGCAACATTTTCATGCCGTCAACATCGTTGTTTTTATAAAGATAACCTAGCGCGGTCATATATTCCGGGGATTTAAGCAGCATTTCGTTTTTTGCTTCCGCCGCCAGGAAGGCTTTGGTCTCGGCGATATAAGCCGGATCATTGTTCCGCCAGAGCATAGTGAACAGTATTACGCGGGTGTTGAAATCCTTTTTAGGGTCGGATTCTTTCAGGAACTTGGCGACGGCTTCTTTTCCGGCTTGATTGTCTTTGGCGGCCAGGACAGGGATAAACAGCATGAACTGTTTTTTATCATTCGGGTCGAAATATTTCATGGCTTTAGCGACATATTCCGGATTGCCGGCCAGCGCAAAGGAGTTTATCACAGCGATTTCCCGCTTGGCGGGATCATCCAGGTATTGCAGCATTTTGGCGGTAAAGGCTGCTTTGTCATGGCGCATGTAGAGCCCGCCGACCATACTGGAAAGTTGTTTGTCCTCCAACGCGGTCAGAAACAACGGAGCATTCGGGTCAAAGTTTTTGCTGCCAAGCTGATTGAACAATGCATTTTTAATCATCAGGTCAACACCCTGCGCCTGGCAGACTTTATGCCAGAACTCCAGTCCCGCCACGTCGAGTTTCTTGTTGAATTCGCCGGACATGGCGATTTTTCTTAAAGCCGCATAATGCAGACTTTTGAATTTCGCGTCCAACAGCAGATTCTTCAGGAATTCGTTTTCTTTTTCCGGTGCAAGTTGTTTATACTGGGTGAGCGTGTCGGCGAAGAGTTTGTCATTGTCTGCGGAAAGCACCGGGATTTCATAGGCCATGCCGAACGCTTCGAAATTATTGCCGGATTTTGTCAGCGGCAGCAGATGCCGCCCCGGTTTAAGTTGAAAGAAGGTCCACTTCGGCAGTTTGACCGCTTCGCCGGTGATTGGTTCGCCGCCAAGCAAGGTCTTGACGGAACAAATTACGGCGGCGGTCTCAGATTTTTCCTGGAGGGGCGCACTCTGTCGCGACTGTGGTTTTTCCTGTGGGGAGCCGGTTGTCACGGAGGCCAACCCTCCATTTGGGGAACCGGCTTCAATGGCTTTGTTCTCTACCGTAATAATTCCGATAGCATCGGCCAGGCGCACGGCATCCCAGAAAGAGTTCGTCTGTTGTTTTGACGGTACAACTTTAGCTTGAGGAACGGCTTCCTGCCGTTGTTGCTGAATCTGAGCAATGCGGTTGTCTTTCAGAATATAGGTGGTTTGCTGATTTGCATAAACATCCTTGCCGTTGACTTTAAGCGTGACTGAAGCTAGTATGGATGCATCCTTTTCCGGTTTTTCTCCAGTAATGGTCAATTCCGGCTGCTGATGTGTTTTGCGGTATTGGTGGAACTGTTCCTTGCACTGATCCAGTATCTGTTTGGATACCAGCGGCTCCAGCGCTTTCGCATCCATTGCCGAATAGGCGGCGGCAAACTTTTCCAGCAGGGTTTGGTATTTAGTTTCCGCCGGTTTATCAGCAGCGTTTGCAAACACGGTTAACGCGCAAATAGTTACGGCGCACAAAAATCTTAACTTAACCACAGAGGCATCCCGCAGTCGCGGGACTAACCCGAGAGTTAGCAAGGCACAAAGAAATCCTTTTTCCCGGTTTAAATACATAAAACTAAATCCTTTTTTTATATTATTAATCTTTCTTAACTTTCAACTTTTCTCGCTTTTCTCGCCTTCAACTCTGATTTAGTTGATCGGGGTGAATACGCGGAGATGGAAAGTGTCAGTAGAGTCAGGCACTTCCGTTTTAACCGGGTTGCGTCCGGTCAGGTATTCCATCAAATTAGATACGCCGTCGCCATCGGCGTCCCCGGCAGCGGTCTGATTGAGGTTCCCGAAGTTTGTCCGCTCCCAGGCATCCGGCATCCCGTCATTATCGTTATCAGCCAGCGGGTTGAGCTGCAAAGTCGGAGCCTGGTTGTTGTAGAACTTCTGTAAATTGGTGATGCCGTTGGCATCGGTAATCAGGGCGTCGCTCGGGTCGTTCGGATTGAGCCCGTTGGCGATTTCCCAGCCATCCGGAATTCCGTCGCCGTCACTGTCTTTAAATTCATAGCAGCCCATGTCCACGCCGTTGCCGACCGGGCGTTCGATGTCGTCCAAGTCGAAAGTTGGAGCCCCGGTGACGAGTCCCGCGTCAATGCAGGGCGAGGCTACTTTCAGGTAACCGCCCAGGGTGAGCAGCGGGTCGGAAGTGATATTGCCGGAACCGTGCTGGTTAAGGTTATCCGGTGAACAGTTATTATTGGCAACGAGTGTCCCCTGATACAGCATCGTTCCCTGAATAACGCAGTTCTGGAACGTTGTGGAAGTGTCGGGCATTAAACGGAAGATATCACCGGAAGATGAGCCGGTTTTAGCAAAAGTCACATTCATAAAATTACTTACAGTATTGTTATTGGAAAAAAACTCGCTGTAGGAGTCAGAAGTATTATCCAAAAACAGGCAGTTCGTAAAGGTGTACAAAGTAGCCGCCTCGTTGTAGATTATTACCGCTCCGGCGTAGGTGTCGCTCTGATTATGCATGAATTTACATTGGCTGACGTTTACGTTGCCGTAGCCGAAATAAAAGACGATTGCGCCGCCGTCATCATTGGTGGCGCTGTTATTGCTGAATTCGCAGTTGTTGAAATTCATTGCATAACTGCGATAGGCAAATATCGCGCCGCCCCACGGCGCGGAACTGTTCACAATGCGGGAGTCGGTTATATCCATCGTGCCGTACTCCATCAGGATTGCCCCGCTGTCGTCTCCGGCAACATTATTTTCAAATACGCAGTTTTTAATTTTCAAGTCTGAACGATATGTAAATATCGCGCCGCCTTCGTCCGCCCAGCCGTTGCGGATGGTAAGCCCTTCAACCCAGGCGTGACTGTAGAGGTCCAGGAACCGCCCGTCCTCTTCCAGATCGATAATGGCATTCGCCGGGCCGTTAACGCTGCACAGCCGGATGTCGAACCCGCTGGAATTCAGATTCTTATTCGAGCTTCCGGTATAGGTTCCGTCCGCAATCATAATTACATTATTATAATCGGCGGTTTCAGATATTGCGATAGCCGCGTGGATGGTCTTCTTGGCAGTGGCCCAAGTCAGCCCGTTGCCGCTGTCATCGGACTGGACATTGTCAACGTAAGCTGTCCGGATTGGGAGGATCGGGTTATAGCCGTTGGCGATTTTCACTCCGTCACTGATATTGTCGCCTGCCGTGGACGCCACGGCGGGATTGCAGTTGTAATAGAACTTCTGGAGGTTGGTGAGGTCATTGCCGGTTGCGGTGAGATTAACATCGCTTGCATCATTCGGGTTAAGGCCGTTAGCGGTTTCCCAGGCATCCGGAAGACCGTCATTATCAGTATCTTTAAATTCATAACAGCCGATATCCACACTGCTGCCGACCGGGCGGGCGGTGCCGTCCAGGTCATCAGCCGGGGCTCCGGTCGCCAGCCCTGCGTTAATGCAGGGAGAGGTCGCTTTCGGATAGCCGCCCCAGGTCAGTTGCGGATCAACTGTAATATTGTTGCTGCCGCGAGAACTGAGATCATCCTGGGAACAGTTGTTATTGGCGACTACCGCGCCATCAATTGATATAGATCCCTGGATAATGCAGTTCTGGAGCGTTGTAGAACTGCCGGGAAACAGACGGCAACTGTAATTGCTGGAATATTTAGTATTGGCAATAGTTACATTCGTAAGATGGCTTACCGTATTGTAACAGGCATAATAAGCGTTGTAGGCATCGGCGCGGTTGTCCAGAAACAGGCAGTTCGTTATGTTTACCGCATTATTATTGCTGTCGAAATTAAAGGCAAATATCGCGCCGCCTTCGTCGAAAGACTGATTATACATGAATTTACACCGGGTAATCTCCACCGTGCCTTCACAATCGTAAATTGAAATCGCGGCGCCTTGACTATTTGTCTTGTTTTTGCTGAATTCGCAGTCCCGGACAATGCTGCCTTCGCCCTGACACAGCAAAAGAGCTCTTGAAGCGTTGTTCAGGAAACGGGAGTTGGTGATTTCAGTAATTCCGGTATCAACCGATACCGCGTTACCGGAAACAGTATTTTCGAATACGCAGTTTTTGATTTTCAATCCTGCGCCGGAACCAAGATAGACAGCCCCGCCACTATATCCGGAGCCGTTGCGCACGGTGAACCCGTCCAGCAGCGAATCCAGGGTTTCGCCGTTATTCAAAGAGAGGAACCGCCCGTCATTCTCTAAATCAATTATGGTTGCGGCAGCACCGTTGAGTGAACGAATTTTAATATTGTACCCGCCGAAAGAGAGGTTCTTGTTGCCATTGCCGGTATAAGTTCCCGCTGCCGCCAGGATTACGTTCTCCTGGTTTGCAACCTTGGAAATCGTAATTGCCGCATCAAATGTCTTTTTGGCGGTGGCTGAAGTCAAACCATTCCCGCTGTCGTCCTGTCGTCTGCCGTCCACGTACACAAATCGCGTAAAGAGATTCGGATTATAACCGGCGGCTATCTCATCGGCATCGCTGATCCCATCTCCATCCGTGTCAGTTGCATAGACTTGAAGCGAAGAAAACAGAAAACCCAACAGAAAAAAAGACAGAAAAAACTTTACACGCATGGCCGTATCCCCCAGCAATCGTTAGTGTTACTTCAAAAGTACAATCTCTAGCCCAACTTCCGCGGACTAAAAATTGACATGTTGATAATCAAGCACTTAGACTATACAGTGGCACTACAGTCGTTTCACATCTTCCGTCGGAAGATGTTTGTGCGGACCGGCAGCGCGTCCAGTTTTATTCCCAGAACCTCATAAATCAAACGCTGTCTTTCATCCGGCCGCCCCGGTTTGCGGATGCGTCTTATCACACCGTCCGGCGATGGGATGATGAGCGTACTGTAACAATGAGTTGAGAGCAGTCGGCGGACTTTGCGCCAGCTCGCTTCGTATCCGGATAACTTGAGCGAATATTCTATCCAATGCAACAGATGATAGGCCAGAATGGTAATCCATATATGTCCGTCGCAACGGTCTTCTGTATAATGGAAAAACGGTCTCAGTCCGAGGTCGCTTTTGAGCAGCCGGAAAGCACTTTCGACTTTAGTCAGGGTAATGTATATATGCCAGATTTCGTCGTCGGTCAGATCCGGGCGGCTGCATCGTAAGTGGTAACAGCCGTGCAGTTCTGCGTCTGCCCGATATTCGCTGTCATTACGATGCCATGAAAGATCGCGGTTTTCCTGCCGGTATTCAATGATGTAAAACTTGGCGGCGCGAGTATATTTACCGCAGATTTTACCAAGGTTGCGGTTAACGGTTTCAGCGCCCTTGTTCAAGTGGAGTTTGCCGTCTTTTTTGCTGATCCTCGTGCGTAACTTTTCGAGAGCCTCGATGAATTTTTCTTCAGTCTTGCTGACGATGGCATCTTCTTTCTTTTTGCGCTCATTACTGCGGCACAGCAGAACGTGTTCAGTCTCTGATTCAAGGCGGCGCACCAGTACCGGCGCTTTGTCGTCACGCTCACCTACTTTATGGAACTGGTCGAGTTCAAGAAAGTCGGCGGCAAATTTCTGCCGCGTCGTCCGCTTGCCGTTGACCACATAATCAAAGCCGTGTTCGGTAAGGTATGCAAGATTGGCCGCAGTGGCGATGCCGCCGTCAAGCACCACCAGCGGACGGCTGCCGTCGTTGCTGAGCTGCTGCAGATTCTGCACTGCCGCAACCATCGCCTTGCTGTCATTAAGGTTGCCGTTGAAAACTTTATGAGTCAATACGAAGCCTTCGCCATCGAGTACCAGACCAACCGACAACAGCGGACAGTCAGAGCGGTTTTCCTTGCTGTTCACACTGCGGCGCGCTTTGGGATTTGCCGCAGCCTGGCCTTCGAAATAGCTGTTCGTCAAATCGTAAAGCACGATGGTCCGGTTCAGGTTGAACAATTCGCGTTCCCGTTCTCGCAAATGTGCTTCGAGGGCATCGCGGTAAGCCAGCAGCTTATCGCTGATCCGGTAAAATCGATCCTCGCCGCCAAGCTCAAGGCGTTCGCCCAGCAACTCGTTCAAGGCTGTAGTGGCGGCCCAATTGAGCAGATCGTTCTCGCTGCCCGGATCAAGCAGACGATTAAAAATGGATATCTGCATTGAGCGGATCTGGCGCGGACGAAACTTGCGTTCCTGGAAAAATTCGCTTAATCCCAAATATTCCCAGGCCTTCAACAGCGGAAGCAGCGGCCCCAGTTGTGTTCCGTTTTCATGCTCTATCTGGTTACACCACATCCCGCCAAAGCCGGGAATCGTCGAAGAATCAATTTCCTGGTGAACAAGCGGCGGCAATTTATTTTCGCTGCCAAGCCGATGAATAATCGCATCGACAAGTTTGCCGACTTCGTAATCCAGCGTTTCCAAACGGCTGTAGCCGTTCATCCGGTACTCCACTTCATGAGCGACTGTCTTGCGCAAATCGTCCGGAACTTTCATCTCGCCGAGAGATAAAATAATTTGCTGGCGCACTTTACCATCCGGCCCGCGCTCACTCCTGACCAGTTGCAGTACTGTTGCGTATTGCGTCTTTTTTTCTCTGATGAACATCCTGCGGCTCCTATTTATTTTTTAACATGAAAATATGCCTTGCTGTAGAAAAATCAAGACATCCATCAAAAAATAGGTGGCACTACAAAACGCAGAATAAAATTCTCTCATTGATAATAAAAGACTTACAGATTTTGAGAAAATTTAAAAATCGGATTTTGAGGCAGAAAAAAATCTTCGCACTTTTTAGTCCGCGGAAGTTGGGCTAGTTTTACATTTAGCTTGTGAAAAATAGATTACAAGCGAAATAATTTTAGAATTCTATATTTTTCATATGAAAATTAGATTAAGGATTGAAGAAACGAATCTTTTAGCACAAAAGAAAAAGGGAAAGACACCCTGACTAAATGTTCGAAAGGTTTAATTGCCGGTCCGCCCCTGAAGTTTTACCGGGATCGGCTTCCAGCCGGACGGCTCCAGGACTTGCAGTTCCAGTTCGATAGACAGTGATTCGTTTTTCTGTTCCGGAAAAGCTTTGACGGTCAAAGTAAACTGCCGAGTGGAATCCTGTACCAACTTGACATCGCTTTTGAAATTGGTCTTAATGGGGCTCATTTCCAGTTTAACTCCGTCATGTTCCGTGTCGATCCGGAATTTATATTCGTATTCTTTACCGGCAGTCAGCGTGCCCATGTACAAAAAGTTTTTCGGATAAACGGTCAGGAGCGGAATTGCTTTGCCGGTAAAATTCAATTGCAGGAAGCGCTGTTTGGGATCGTTGGACTCCACATAAAGGTTTTTGCCGAACGGTCCGGTGATGGAATCCGCCAGCACTTCGGCAGTCAGTGTGGCACTGTCGCCGGGTTTAATCTCCTGTTTATCTATCTTGACGGCGGCGCAACCGCAGGTCTTGCGGAGATTGATAATCTTGAGCGGAGCATTGCCTTGGTTCAAGATTTTGAATGTTCCGGATTGCCGGATATTGGCGGGAAAGGCTCCGAAGTCCAGCGTATCTTTACCTTCAAGCGCGATTACGGGATTGGCTGCTTGCAGGGTTATGCTGCCAAATGCTAAAAAAACGCATACAATTTTTGCAAATGTCTGTATCATGTTCTATAGTGTCTTTTAAATCCAGAAGTCAGAAGACAGTAGTCAGTAGTCAGAATGGAACGGAAAAATCCAGTAGTCAGAATGGAACGGAAAAATCCAGTAGTCAGAATGGAACGGAAAAATCCAGAAGTCAGAATGGAACGGGGAAATCCAGAAGTCAGAAGACAGTAGTCAGTAGTCAGAATGGAACGGAAAAATCCAGAATTCAGGAGACAGGATGCAAAATTCAGAATCGAAGCATAATTATCAAATTCTGAAATTTCTTTACTGTTTGTTTTCATTATTTCCCGTCTCCTGATTTCCGCCTTATTCTTTGTTTTCATTTATTCTGACTCCTGACTTCTGACTCCTGACTTCTAGTGTTTAGTTATTTTTTTCTGTACAATTATGACGGAGCAGTAATGATAGCATTTAAATCAAGGTTTGCCATTTGGATTGTAGCGATATTCGCATTTTTCGTTGTCGGAGCGTCGCTTCTCCAGGCTGAAAGCAACAACGGGAAGTGCGTTCTGGTCGAATACTTTTACCAACCGAACTGCGAAGAGTGCAAGAAGATAACAGCCCTTATCCTGCCGCCCATGCAGGAACAATACGGCAGCCGGGTTAAGCTGGAAAAATACGATTTGTCCGAACAGAAGAACTTTCTACATCTGATTGCCGTACTCGACCGGCAGCAGAATACCAGCAATGCCGATGTATATATGGTGGTCTCCGGCAAACACATTCTGGGTGGCTATCAAACAGTAGAGAAACAGCTTTTTCCGGCAATCGAAGCGGAATTGCATAACATCGGTGATACTGCCTTATCAGAAGCACTACCATCCGCTGCTACTGTAAAGACCACCGTAGAAAAATTCAAGCTTGGAGTGGTCATCGCCGCCGGGTTGATTGACGGCATCAATCCCTGCGTCTTCTCGGCGCTGGTGTTTTTCATGAGTCTCTTATCGGTGGCGAAGATACGCGGCAGAAAATTGATTCTTATTGGAGTGGTTTATTGTATCGCCGGGTTTATCACCTATCTGTTGCTGGGATTCGGTTTGTTCAAACTCATTAAAACGCTGGATGCGTTTCCGATGTTTAAAACCGGACTGAATGCAACCATGTTTGGTATTCTCTTGATCTTCGCCCTGATTTCATTTCGGGACGCCTGGCTGTTTTATAAGTCAGGAGGAGATTCAAAACAGGTTGTACTGCAACTGCCGGATCGGCTCAAAGCGATGAGCCATAATATCATGAAGAAAGGGTTAAAGTTTCATTACCTGATTGCCGGAAGTTTTGTGATCGGCGTAGCAGTTACGCTATTGGAAAGCGTCTGTACCGGTCAGGTTTACGTGCCGACGCTGGTACTGATGTCTAACGAGTCTGGAGCATTTTCCAAATGGTTCGGCCTGTTGCTGCTTTATAATTTAATGTTCATCCTGCCGTTAATCGGCGTGTTCATCATGACTTATTGCAGTATTTCCATCCTGACCGCCATAAAACTGACCAGCACTAACCTGCTTCTTGGTAAAATCTTGTTAGGACTGTTTTTTCTGGCGCTGGCCGCAATCCTGCTAGTATTGTAATCCGTTCTCTGAGATCCCGAATACTAACACAAATTATTTAACAGGGATATACAGGATTTTTGTATAATCTATAATATCTTATCTTGCCTATCCTGTTTATCCCTGCCAAAATACGGTTCCATTTTTCGATGCTCAAAAATTTTATATAATTCATTATCTTATCCTGCTTGTCCTGTCTATTCCTGTTAAAATACGGCTCCATTTCAAAACGACTTTTTCCATAGTTTTTAAGCTAAAAAGAACACCATTCCATTGACAAAATTACTAATAGTAAAAAGCAATCGCTTTTGAAAAAGCAAATAAAAGAAGATGTCGATGGAAATTTAAAAAAAACTCGTTTTGACATTCAATTTTAAAATAGATTTTATCACGATTTTTAAGTTCAAAAAAAACTATTTCCATTGACAAAATTACTAATAGTAAAAAGCAATCATTTTATGAAAAATGGCGGTTAAACAAAAGAAAGGAGGAAGTAGATGAAACTTAAAAACATTACTTAGCTGTTCAGTTTTAAAACGTATTTCGAGGCGGTTTTTAAGCTCAAAAACCGCGTTTCCGTTGACAGATTATCTAATAGTATAACGGGATCACTCGCAAAAAAGTGTGAGAATCAACCGCAGACTAAACTAAAAAAAGGAGAAGCAGATGAATCTGACAGACGTGTTGAAAAAAGTGGCGCAGGATGTGGAATTGTCCACGGAGGAAAAAGAGTTCCTGAACAACTACCGGCCGGAGGAAATTCCCAAAAGCCGGCTGGACGCAGAGATTGCCAAACGGAAAGATGCGGAAAACCGCAGCCGGGAGTTGTCCGAAGCTGTGGAAGAACTCAAAAACAAAGTCGAGTCATTCGAAAGCCGCGATCTCTCTGAGACTGAAAAGTTGAAGAAAGATTTCGACAAAGAGCTGAACCGGCTGCGCGGCAGCCTTCAGACGCTTTCGACAGAAAGAGATTCGGCCCGGCAGGAACTGGATTCCATGAAATTTAAACAAAGCGTTACCGAGTTGGCTGGCAAATACAATTTCACAGATCAACCGTATCTGGAATATTTGACCGCCAAAAACGGCGTTGCATTGGAAGACCCGGACAAGGTCAAGCAATTCATGGACGAACTTAGAGAGACCAGTCCGAAGCTGTTCAAACTTGAACTGCGGCCGGGAGGCGGCAGCAATCCCGGACCCGGTTCCGGAACCGGAGACGCCGGGTTTCTTTCAGCCAAGGCCGAGGGCGATGTGACGAAAATGCTGCAAAATGCGCCGGAAGTGTCAAACAACAATTAATAAAGGAAGTCAGATACCGGAATGAATAACGGCATTACAGCAAAACGGTATTACAGTCAAACCGGAAAACCGTGGAACCGGAAAACCGGAAAACATGGATTTCTCTGTGCCTCTGTGCCTCTGTGGTTAAAAAGAGTTTCAAAAGAATGGAACTCAAAAATTCAGAAAACAGGGTATAAGTTTTAAACAAAGATTCCAAAAGATTACGTCTCCGTCCGACGGAGCGCGAAGTAAAAAAACGCAAATTACAAAAAAAGGATTTTTAAAATGGCTCTTTATTCTTACAATTTTCAGGACAAAAAACGCGATTTGAGTGATGTATTGTCAACTATCGTCCAGGATGAACCCCGCTTCATCTCCAACTTCAAGCGCGCTGATGATGCGCGGCTCCAGAAACACGAATGGCTTGAAGACCAGATCGCAGGCCGCGCGCTGACGGCTTTGGCAGTAAATAACATGGTGGTGACCGCTTCGGAAGCAGACGTCGTCAAGCTAAAAACCGGAACATTGCTGGTCGTCAAAAACGATTCCGCGCTGTTCAAGGTCACAACTAAAAACAGCCCTACCACTTTCTCGGTGGAACTCGCGGCGTCTAACGGCTCCGCCAAAGCCGCTCCGGTCCAGAATGATGTGCTGAACGTCGTCAGCACGCCGATGGCCGAAGGCAGCGACGGCGGTGATGGCGAAGAATCATATCACCTCTCCGGTTCCGGCTTCAACTACAGCCAGATATTCCGCAAGGATATCATCATCAGCGGCACCGCGCTGGCGATTCAGGTTTTCGGCAACGTCGAAAACCAGATCAACCGTCAAACCGCGTTTGCGCTGGGCGAATTGACCCGCGACCTTAACCGCGTGGCATTGTTCGGACGCCGGGTTGAGCCCACCGCCGCCGTCAAGGGCGAAACGGGCGGACTGTATTTCTTCGGCACTCAGCCCGGAGCGCTCTCCGTCAATGCTTCCGGAAATATCCTGGACAGCTATCTGGTTAACGACGCGGCCCAGGCCGTAATCGGCGAAGGCGGCGAACCGACCCAGATTCTCTGCTCTCCCGGTCAGGCCAGAGTACTCTCCAACGAATACAAAAACCGTGTTCAGATTATCCGCGCCGATGAAAAACGCGGCGCTTATGTCGCGGTGATCGTAAATGAAATCAATGGCCGCACGATGACCGTTATGGCCGATCCGGATATGCCGGACACCGAAGCCTGGGTCAACGACGTCACCGGCTTCGGGCTGTGCAGTCTGAAAGGGCGGGCCATCGCTGACGAAGACGCATCACAGAAGGGATTCGACGGCATCAAACGCATGGCGCTCGGCGAAATTACGCTTGAGTTCAAAAATGCCGGACAGCGTCTCTGCCGCATCCTCAACCTTAAATCCAGCGTTCAGGCCATTGCCGCGATAAAGGCCGCAATCTGAGTCTAAACCCGGCCCCCGGTAATCTGCCGGGGGCTTTTTAAACTTGACCGGATTTTATGCTATACTCATTTCACAGAGTCCAATAATATTCAAACGGAAACTCCTGCGGTCAGAAGCAGGCAGACAAAGAGGAAATCGGCAATTCTTTCCGTAAAACCAACTAATGTAATTTGATATTTAAACTTTTAAAGCAATATTTTTATCAAAACATAGATTTTCAGGATAAAAATGCGTTTAAACAGATTTAAATGGTTCATCGGGGCAACGCTCGCAACTTTCGCGCTGCTGCCGGTACTGTCCGCGTCCGGAGAAATGACGCTCTCTCAGCAGAATTTTTACGCCGGTGAAAAATGCCGGTTGAAAGTCGCGCTTCCCGCCAATTTGACCAGCCAGTCCGGCGTCGCCTGGACCATCAACAGCATGGGGGCTGAACCTTGCGCCGGCAATGCCACCGTAAAACCGGACGGAACATTTGAAATTGAATTCAAAGCCCCTTCCCTGAATCCGGACGTTTCGGTCAAAGCGGAACTGGTCTGCAGAAATATTCCCGGCGCTCCGGCCGCGACATTATTCTTCCGTTCAGCGGACATTTTCACCCCGCTGGCCGCCGTCGAAGCATTGAAACTCAATATCCTGAAAACCGGCGAGGCCGAAGATCCGTTGACCGCCGCCTTTAAAACACGAAAAATCCCGTTCAAACAGATTGCCAGCCTGGAAGAATTTGACGGACAGGCGCTGATCATTTGCGGCATGGATTTCGATGAAAACCAGGAAGCCGCGAAAGCGTTGGCCGGGCTGGCCGCGCAGGGCAAAAAAATCATCATCCTGCCGCCGCTGAAAGGCCACTTTCCGGCGGGAAACCGCCAGTTCGACCAGATCATGCTCGGCAAAGTCGCGTATATTAAAAGCTTAAACAAAGAGTTTGATCTTCCGCCGGCTGCCGGGACCTTCACGACTGCCGCCTGGGATGAATCGTTTGCCCTTACCTGTTCCAATCAGGCCGACGCCTTTTCCTGCGGCATCTTCAAAGCCGGGCGCGGCGCGGTCATTATCACGACCTGGGACTTGTCGAAAATGCAGGAAACTAACCCGTCCGCCTGGTATCTGTTGAAAACATGGCTGTTTTTATAATTATTGATTCTTAAAACTTAAAATAGAAGGAGATGGTATGAAAAAAGCATTTATCACCCTGGTCGCGTTAATTTCTGTGCTAGGTGCCGCGGTTGCGGCGGAACCCTATGCCACCGCCGTTTTGCCGTTCACGGAAAAAGGCGCCGGCGTGCAGGATAAAGGCGCGATTATTGCGAATATTATCTTTGCCGCGCTGGTGGAAAAACCGGAACTCTGGATGGTGGAGCGCGAGGATATCAGTAAAATCCTTCAGGAACTTGAACTGAACGCTTCCGGCATGGTCAACCCGCAGCAGGCGGCGAAAGTCGGCGAACTCAGCGGAGCAAAAATTCTGATTACCGGTTCCGTATTCAAAAGCGGCAGCAAAACGTTTATTATCGCCAAGATCATCGGTACCGAAACCAGCCGGGTGCTCGGCGCAAGCATCAACGGCACCCAGGAACTTGACGTCATGGCGCAGCAGCTTGGCCAGAAAATTGCCGAAACTATTTCCAAGCAGGGCGGCGAAATCATGCCGAAAATCGTCACCAGCGAAGATACGATTAAGGAACTGACGGAAAAGCTCGGCACCGCGCCGCGTCCGGCGCTCTACATCAAGATTAAGGAAGAACAGATCGGGCGTCCGGTAATTGACCCGGCGGCGGAAACCGAATTGAAGCTGATCTGCCAGAAACTGAACTTCAAGCTGGTTGACAATCCGGAAGCCGCCGACGTCCTTGTCTCCGGCGAAGCAATCAGCCAGTTCGGGGCAAGCCACGGCGCATTGAACAGCGTCCGGGCAAGGTTGGAAGTCAAAGCCGTTGATAAAAACGGCAATATTCTTGGCGTTGACCGTCAGACGGCTGTTTGCGTCGGCATGGCCGAAAGCATTACCGGCAAGGACGCCCTGCAGCGCGCCGCGCTTCAACTGGCTCCGCGCTTTATCCCCAATCTCGTGAAGAAGTAATAGAATCGGGAAACTGGATAGTGCATTTCCTGGGAGCGCCGACGGCTCGTCGGCTTTAGGCTGTTTTGTTTTCCGTCAGGCAAAGCCTGACTTTGGACTGCGGCGACCCTGCGCCGCTTTTAATTTGGTATGACGCCACAAAAATTTTGCCGATACAGAGATACTGAAGTTCTACAACAAATCCAAAGCGGCGCAGGGTCGCCGCAATCCAAAGATTGCTTGCGCAATCACAAAACAATCGAATTTCTGCCGTAAAATCTATGACTTTTAAAAACCGCATTTTTCGCATTATTTGAACTCATCTGCATCGCCGGTGTTGACAAATTTACTATATGTAGAAACACGACGCACAGGTAGAATTTAAAAATGGAGACCGAAAAATGGCGAATTTGAAGTATGACGAGAGTTTTCCGGAACGAGCCGGGGAATACGCGGCTAAAGGACTGAACAACAGGGAGATCGCGGCGCAACTGGGCATCTCCGAGGATACGTTTTACATTTATCAGCGGCAGTTCCCGGAGTTTGCCGAAGCCGTCGAAACGGGACGGCTGGCGATTGAAGACAAAGCCGCCGGTTGTCTGATGGACTTGGCAATGGGCAACCGTTTTGTCACTACCGTCAAACATGACGTCAACGGACGCGAAACCAAAACCGTCCG
>CAIKZE010000368.1 GCA_903831825.1 uncultured Lentisphaeria bacterium
AAATTTTAATTGTCATCATTCACCGGACTAAAGTCCGGCGCTACAATATGTATCGCTCCGCTGGAGCTTGTTTTGACTGTTTTACTTTATTTTATCAGAGCGTTTGACATAAAAGTGTCAACTACCTTTTGAAACATGCCGGAAAAGACAGGTTATTGCTCAAAAGCGAGAGAGAAAAGACACAATGGTTTTTAACTTTGAAAATTATATGCTGACAGTAACTATATTAATATTATAGTTACTGTCAATGTGAGGGAATTTTTATTCTTCATTACAGCGCCCTGGATCGTCATTTTTGCCGTGGCCGGAAGGTGATTTTTTTGATGGCTAAAAAGCGCACTTATTTACTTGTCTATCAATGATTAAGCCGTTTTTTTGTTGACAAATTTACTATATGTAGAGAACCCTAACTACATAAAGGAGGTTTGAAATGATGGATTGTGAGTCCATCTTTGAGCTTAAACAGCTTTTTTGTTTTTCCCCATAAATTATTACATTTAAGCTCAAAATTAGCATAAATAGAATTTATTTATTTCCTTCTTGATAGCCTATTTTAAGCTCTGATATTACGAATTACAAGAACATTACAAGAATGTTTTTTCGAGGCAAGCCAGATTTAAGACAATAAAAAGTATTCATCAGAAATAACATCATTAGATCTACGCGGAACATAATTTTAATAAGCATTTCTGTGGTTTGTTTGCCCATTCCCCTTAAAAAGACTCATTTTCCGGGCATAATACATGGTAGCGACTTTAGCTGCTACCATGTGTTTACGGCCGCACCCGGCCTCCAACAACCTTGGTGGCCGGCTCCTGTCTGGCCGCCTATTACAACGAGAGGTGTAATATGAGTCCAGCAGCAGCTTTGATTCTCGAAATGCAGATTTACCCGATCATCCGCAACACCGTTCACAGAAAGGCCAAACCCATCGGCTCAGAGGACTACGCAGAACTGATCCAGGACACCACCGCCACGGCAGCGGCAATGATCGACGCCATGGAACAGTCCGGCAAAGAACCTATTCCCAACAGCATCGCCTACTACTCTATCCAGCGGACCAAGTCAGGCCGGCGCTCATACGGAGATAACCGCACCGACGTGATGAACCCCGGCTACCAGATGGATAATGAAGGCTCCGTCTGCTCCATGCAGGCACCGGTCGGCGGGGAGGATGAAGATTTTACCGTCGGTGATATGATTGCGTCCAGAACCGAAGACATCGCCGCCCGGGTGCTTCGGCAGATCGACTGGGCGGCCTTCGTGAAAACCCTTGATGCACGGAAACGCAAGATAGTGGAAAAGCTGATGCTCGGCTTCACTACCGGCGACATTGCCAGACTGCTGAAAGTCTCTTCTGCCAGGATAGTCCAGCTCAAACGGGAAATCGCTCAGGCCATCAGAAAGTTCATGGGGGATTCCATCCTCATTGATTCCGGTAGCGAATCCGTCTGGCAGCGGGACATCCGATGCCTCCGGGAGCGGAACGAATGGAAGCATACGAAGATAGACCGGATCGACGATCCGGAACAAACAAACATCGCAGAAGCCATGTTCGGCTGATATCAACGGGCCGGGGCGGGTGACAGCGCTCCGGCTTTCTCTTTTACAATGTATCTCTGCCTAATCTGGGCAGAAATAGTCTTGCCCATATTTGTATATGTATACCAAACAACCAAACAGAAGGAATTGAATCATGCTATTAATCAGTAAGTACGAATTGGAAAAAGCGCTGACCGGATTGAGTAAGGTAGCGCCAAGAAAAGCCTCGCTGCTGATACTCGGTTGCGCCCGACTGCAAACTATTGACCGTCAGACTATCAGCCTGACCGCCACCAACCTTGAAGAGTCCCTGACCTGCCAGCTCAAGGTCTCCGATGCCCCTTATGGCATGGATACGCTGCTGCAACTGGCCGACGTGAAAAGTTTCATCCGGGGCGACAAGCGGGCTCTCCTTAAGATCGAACCGATAGCTGCTGGCGGTGTGACTATCAGTGAAGAGATCAGCGGCCAAACCTTGACCCGTGTGTTCCCTGCGCCGGTTGCCGAAGATTTCCCGACGCTGATGGCTGGTCCGGAACAGTTATTCGACTTGCCGGATGATTTCATCAGCACATTGTCCAGGATCGCGCCTTCGATCTCGCTGGACGATACACGCAAAGTATTGCACGGTATCCTGATGAGTCCGGAAGGTTTGACTGCCACCGATGGTAAGCAGCTCTGCCATGTGGCATATCCCCTACCGCTAAAGGAAGAGATTGTGTTACGGCTGCCGACCTGCCTGTTCCCGGCCAATATGCATGGTACAACCAAGCTCGGCATCACCAAGGATATAGCTTTCGCCCGTGTAACGATAGAATCAGGAAACTGGAGCTGGACGGGTAAAAGTCCGTCCGGTACATACCCGACCTGGAGACAGGTTGTGCCGAACCCCAATGACATTGCCTCTAAGCTGGAACTTGACCGGACAGGCATAGCGCAGTTGAGTTCAATTTTACAACGGTATCCGAATGATTACGCGCATAAACTGCTGACGCTATGCGTTAAAGAAGACAGCTTTGAACTGTCTACTGACAACGTAAACGAGCAGAAAGTTACTTGTCATATCAGCAGTATGACCGGAACCCCGCCGACCAGACCGGTTGTCATTGACCGGGAAATCCTGCTTCGCGCCTTATCGCTCGGTCATAATACGTTCGAGCTGATGGAAGCACCACTGTCTCCATTGATCGTTACCGGCGGTATGGGGAAGCTCATATTTATGCCGTGGCGGGAACGTGGGCAGTCAACCGAAACCCCGGAACAAACCCCAACCAATGAACCCGAAACCCAACAGAAGGAAAATGAGACCATGGAAAACAACACCAATGCAACCGCTCTCGAAACAAGCAAGACAGAAACAACCGAACAGAAAGCTCCGGTTATTCCGGAAGCTACAAGCAAAGGCTTCAAGGTCGTTCCCGCACCCCCGCCGCCCGACAATTACGACGAACTGCTGCAATCAGTTGAAGAACTGCGCGTCTCCATCCGCACGATTAACGAACAAGCAGCGAACCTCACGCGTAAAATCCGCGACCAGCAGGCCAATTCCAAGCAGCGTGAAAAGAACGTGAAAGCAGCAAGAGAGGCGATTGAAAAACTGAAAGTGTCCGGGTTCTAACCGGCAGCGTCCAGCCGTACTGTTCCATAACCATGAGCCTGCTTCCGATAATACCGGGGGCAGGCTCGATTATTTTTAAGGAGGCAACCATGCCGTCAGTCGTATATATCTGTACTCCGGTTGGTAACGGCTGGAGCATCGTCAAAGTTATTAAAATCCCGCCAGCTAATGAAGCGGCGTAAAATCAGGAGATATTAATCATGTTGAAATTAAACGCATCGTTTTCCAAGAAGGTCCCGGCAGAGGAGGAATACAGTTCAAAAAGTTACCACGCCTCAATTGAGTGCGAGTTGCCGGATGGGCTGACGGAGAATCAGCTCAAAGATAAGATTCACGACACCTTTGAACTGGTCAGGAATTCAGTCGAAGCAGAGATCGGCGGCGTCCAGACGAACGGTTCCGAGAACAGACAGCAGAACGGTTCTGGCAGCAGGCCGCAGGATGGTCACATCCGTTATCCGCAGAATAAACGCGGATCGGATAAAAAGCAGGACAATACACCGGCCAGTGCGAAGCAGTTGAACTATCTGCTTGATCTGGCTCACAACATGGGAATGAAGCCGAAAGAAATCATGGAACGCGCCGGAGTGGATGATCTGTCATCGCTCACCAAGTCGGAATGTTCCAGACTGCTCGATGAACTCAACGGCAAGTCCAAGGCGGCTGCATAACAGGAGGTGGCTTATGGCAACGCTGCTGGAATTAAGAGAAGAGCCGCACTGGTCGTACAGCGCCTTGAATACTTATTTGAATATGTGTTCGCTGAAGTTCGCCTTTCAATATGTATATAAGGCAGAATCGGAACGGACGGCTGCAAGTCTGCCGTTTGGCCGGGCATTCCATATCGCCGCCACTCATCACGCCCAGAGCGTTATGCAGGGCAAGCGGATGACGCTGCCGGAACTGCATGATGTCTTCGCCCAGTGGTTCAAGCTTGAATGCGCGGCCTGTACCAACTTGACATTCAAGAACGGCGAAAGCATCAACAGTCTGACTGAACAGGCGCGTTTCATGCTGGACGCATTACTGGCCAGGTGGATAGACTGGAACAATATCGTCTCCGTCGCCCATGCGTTCAAGGTTCAAGTCCCCGGTCTGGGTAAGCCGCTGGTCGGGGAATATGATATGGTCATCAAGGACGGCGAAACTACGTCCATCGTGGACTGGAAGACTTCCGCAGCGCGGTGGTCGGAAGGTAAGGCGGGACGGGATTTTCAGGCAACGGCCTTTTCCTTTGCATATCTGCTGGAGGAAGACCATGGCATGATTCCACTGTTCCGTTTTGATGTCGTGACAAAAACCAAGAATCCAAGTCTGGAAAACCATTACACCCAGCGGACGAAAGACGATCTCTACCGGTTTCAACTGCTTGCCCTTGCAGTTGAACGGGCAGTGAAGCAGGAAGTATTCCTGCCGGCGGAAACGTCGTTCTGCTGTGGAGACTGTCAATTCGCCAGTGCCTGCAAAGAATGGCATCGTTCGAGCGCGGCTAAGCATATCTGCATGGCTGCATAACCACTAACTCGAGGAGAAAAATATGAATGGATTAATGTTGCATTGCGGTTCAAAGTATGTGGGCCGCGAAGAGATTGCCATGGTGCCGACCCCTGGCGGTACTGCATCCTGGCATCCCGTTCCGCATTATGACATCATAACGATGGTGTCGAAAGCCGTGGAGTCACGCGGCTGGACGATTGCGAATGAACAGTATGGATTGGGCCGCGACGGTGCCAAACTTTTTGGGGTCATGCGGCTGGGTAATTCCAATCATCCCGAATGGAGCCGGGCGATTGGACTGCGTAACAGCCATGACATGACGATTGCAGTCGGCCTGGCAGCGGGATTGAACTGCGTAGTTTGCGATAATTTGTGCTTCGGTGCTTCTACTGTAATCACACGTCGGCATACGTCCGGCATCGACCTGACGGGGCTGATCTCCGGTGCACTGGATACGCTTGTTGAAGAATTTATCACGCTGGAACTGGAGGCTGACAATCTCAAGCTCTATGACGTTACCCATGACGCAGCCAGAATTGCCACGGTTCGTGCAGCGGAAGCCGGAGCCATACCGTCATGCGATATCATCGAAGTCTTGAATGAGTTCGAGCATCCCCGCCATGAAGAGTTTGCTGCTCCCAGCCGCTGGAGTTTCTTGAACGCCTTTACCGAAGTATCCAAGAAATACTCACCGGCCCGGGCCGACGTGTGCCAGCGCAAGCTGACGCGGCTGTTCGGTCTGGACGGCCAGCCGTCAATACTCTGGGATGGACAAGCCATCGACGCATAAACATCAAGGGCGCGGAGCGGGGGTTTGTTAAAAACTGACACCTCTCTACCCGCTCCCGCCCTTTCTTAAATTAACCCGGAATAACGGAGGCAGGATATGAAGAAATCTATTTATCAGTATTCGCTTAAACGCACAAAAGTAATGGAGTTTCGCGAGCATGAAAAACTCAACATGCCTAAAAATGTCTACAAATTCTTGAAGGCGATAAAGCTGGACGAAGAGGAGCAGGAGCACATGATGGTATTAGTTCTCGATGCCGGAAGTAGAATCAAGGCATACTATACTGTCAGTATCGGGTTGATTGATAAAACTCAAATACATGTTAGGGAACTTTACCGGAATTCCATAATCTACGGAGCATCAAGAATCATACTGGCACATAACCACCCATCAGGTTCAACCGAGCCCTCATCCGACGACATCAAAGTAACGAATGCCATGGTGAAGGCCGGTAAAATCATCGGAATTGAGATACTCGACCACATTATTATCGGTAACGGCTTTTACAGCTTCTGCGAAGCCGGAAAACTAGAGGCCGCGGATGATTGCAATTAATGAAAAGGTTCAATCAAAGCGATGACCGCGCTATCTCATCCCATAACCCAAGAACATTATAAAGAAGGAATTATATCATGCCATTTATCTTACTGGCGATCATTGCGGTCGCGGCAATCGTGGTTTCCGGCATGTCCGCCGTCCACGGACCAACCATCATTTCCACCGGCACGGCGGCGATAACCCCGGGCAGTTCCGGTTTACCGCTGTCCGCCTGGTTGCTGGTTATTGCAGTCGGCGGATTGAGCTGCTGGTGGCTGCTCCGGCGGCGTACACCATGAAGGCGGTAATCCTGTCTGGACTGGCCGCACTGCTGATATTGCTGCTGTCGTCCTGCGGCGACCAGGACGAGGCGGTCAAGGAAGCGTACCAGAAAGGGGCGGCTGACGCCATCCTGGAAGTTCAGAACAAAGTTGAGCAGAGCAAACAGCAGTTGATGGGAGAGATTGAATCGACTCTGCTGATCGGCGCGATTATCGTGCTGCTGGTGACTTTTTTCGGCGACATCATCGCGGAACGATGCCGGGAACAACTGGTCTTGGAGTTCGGTCTTACGCCGGACAAACAGGCAGTGCTGCTCAGTTGCGGGTATCTGCTACTTTGCGCGATTCTGGTGCTCTGGTGCCTGGACCGCTGCTCAGCCGCGTGGAGTCTGCCGGTCATGGTGCTATTGGCCGGATCAACGTCGGTCTTTTTCAGCAGCTATCTGCCGTCGCTGTTTCAACCAGTGAAAGAACCGCGCCGTCTGGCGCTGTCAAAGATCAAGCTATTGCTGTTCGCCTGCGCAGTGATCCTCGCAATTCATGAGCTGCTGGCATCGGATGGTATTCTCCGGCTGCCGATGTGAAAATAATTTAAACGGGCATGGTACTTGAAGTGTCATAGTCAGTCTTTGGATCCCTGTCGTAATTTTACGACAGGATAGAACGAGCTACCAGCATTATGAATTAGTCAGGCCAGCCATTATAATATGACCGCCGGACGCTTCAGACGGGTGTTTGACAGTTACGCCTATGCACCCGTCAGCGTTTACCAGTTTGATACCACATATGCGTATAAGTTGTTTAGCAGCGTCCGAAGCGTCCGGACGGGTGTCGAGTTAAAGATATTGTCATCAGACCTTAGGGAAAAATTTCCATAAGGTTGGAACGGCCAGTCCGCATTACCCATGCACTTTTTTTAGATAATACCCGTTCTGAAAAGATGATTTACTATTCATTATAAGCCAAATATCCGTATGCCTCAATCGGCAAAGTTACGCTATTTCCTGCTCTCGGACAAGGCTGATTGCATGATTTCATGCATTCCGCTATACTGCGCTTCGGCTTGAATGAACCGTCCGGCTGCAAAGTCAGTTCCGTTTCCATTGACAACAAGACGGAGTTGTTCTTATCAATGAACTGCTGTATTTCCGGGGAAATGTTTTTTACTGTCGGCACCATCAGGATGAATGGTTTCTGGTACGAAAGATAAAGCGAACTTATGGTATCTGTCAGAGTTGATGTCTTATAGGTTAAATAAACTTCCGTGCCGGAATAATCGCCGAGATGCCAGACATTATCGTGTTCCTGATGTCGATCTACTGAATAATTAATTTGCAACGTAGCACAAATAGCCTGATGCAAAGCCTCCAGTCGCAATGAATAAATGAGGATATCTCTGAATTTTAGTTGAATTGAATCAGCTTTGTTCTGCGGGCATACCGCCTTGATATCGGATGGGGAATTCTCGATAACCTGACGCGGATAGCCCTGTTCACATGGTGAATGGCAATTCAGCCGCTTGACGCGGCGGCCTTCAACTCTCAGATAATGTGTATAGAAAGTGTTAAAGCGGTACCAGCTTGCCAAGCCGGATTGCCACTCGCTCCACGCAGCCTCCTGTTCCGGCAACTCCTCCAAATAGTTCCAAAAAATACGATCCATCTTCTTTCTCCTCCTCTGTTCAACGATATACGCTAAAATAACTCTTCATGTTACATTGTCGTGGATAAAAACTTGTTTACGCTTAGCATGCTTGCATCCGGCTAACTATGTAGCGGGCTGCATCGAAGCATTGTCTATCGTTTCATACTTTTCATCGACCGTTACGGAAAATCCGCGCTCAATTCTGCACATCAGGTACAATGTTCCAATCAGCAGGAAGTTCGTAATTCCATTGGCTATACCGAATACGATCGCGCCGCTTTCCATATTTAGCGTGACCGTCACCAGCACCTGGCACACCCAGACGCCGACCGCCAGC
>CAIKZE010000369.1 GCA_903831825.1 uncultured Lentisphaeria bacterium
ATAAAGCCGTTTGGCTTTCTCATCCAAAAAAGGAGATAAAAGCTCATTTCGCATTGCAATTAACATTATATTTTTCATGATATCATATAATATATACCAGAAAGATCAAATAAACAAGTTATTTCGTAACAATTCCTTAGTTGCTTTTTTAACAACCTCCTGCGCCGCTGGCGCTGTTTTTCTCATTTTTTGACCAGAAATTCTTTTTCATGCCGTCAAAAGCCATTTGGCGATGTCAAATAAGTAACTGTAAATACTTATATAGAAAGTATTTACAACTTCATGTCTGTATGGCTATTGTGCTATATTCTCCTCATGTTCATTTAACTTTGAAAGGAGTCGAACATGAAATTTAACGAGCTTCTCAATCGGGCCGCGAAAGTCGTTTTCGTATATTACAAAGGCTTGACTTTCCCGCTGGTCACCACCGACCTTACGCTTACGGCAGAACAGACGATTGAGTTTTGCACGATGGAAAATCAAGAGCGTATTCAAGGAAATAAAGCAGCACATCGGAGCCATCGACTCCCAGTGCCGCAAACCGCTTGCCGTTGAAAACCATTTCGACCTCTGTTGTTTTGCCATGTCACTGACATGGATTTATGCGTTCGACCTCCGATCATGCACCTGACCGGAGACACCCGGGCAAACGCGCCGGGGCTTTTGCATTCGCCGACATCCGCCGAAAAATCTCCGACGAGCTTGCCGGGGAGTCCATTTTCAAGGGGAGATGCACTAAAGGACTCATCCCCGCCGTTAAATTTGTCTGCTCATCAATTCTCAGATGGGCTGCATGAACTAAAATTTCAATTTTCAGAAAAACTTCAGTCCTGCAACTTCATGATTGAAGATTGCGCTATTCTTAAATTCTAGTCATTCAGCGTTGCCATTAACCGGGCTATGTACTGATTTTATGAAAAGATACAATATAAGAGCAACAAGTCGCTACTTATTTACTTCTTTCTTGCATAAGCTGAATTGTCATCCGTGAAAAACGCCCATTTTATATAATAATCAACTCCACGAACAGGGTAGGAAACAACACTGCCTCTGGACGAGCTGGTGTGACCGTCCAGCCATAACAAGTTCAAAGACTGCTCGCCATCATGACGCTTTACTGGAAAATAGCTATCAATTGCAAAATAAGTATTATTGGCATCAGTAAGATAGGCGATTTTACTCAATGAAGCTCTCAAACTGGTAGGTTTTTTCGACCATTTTGGACCAAAAAGAAAGTCTGGTGTTTGCGCGGTGATGTTCTGCATGGTGCCGTATGCGATACCATTCAAAAACGGGGCACTCTTCCAAAGCGGAGTTTCACCGGCTGCGCTGTCACAGTAGAAGAACTTATTCGCCAGCATCTGTTCCGTCGCAATGCTAGCGTTTTGTCCGTTCAATTCACCTATTAATAACCTTGCCCATGTATCCCAGTTGCTTCCAGTAGGATAATAGTCACCCCAATTGCCCAGGTACATGCCAAGAGCTGTTCCTATTTGCTTCTGGTTGTTCATACATTTAGTTGTTTTTGCCTTTTCCCGCGCTTTATTTAACGCCGGCAGCAGCATTGAGGCCAAAATTGCGATGATTGCGATCACTACCAGGAGTTCAATGAGTGTAAATCCCAATCTGCGATTTTCATTTTCTTTCGACATTTCAAATCTCCTTTTTAGTTACTTGAGAGTACCGAGTTCGTGAAGTCATCCATCAGTGCGTGAGTATTCGCGGCGATATGAAAATCTCCGTGTTTTCTCTTTTCCTCATTATATTCAAGCCTGAAATGGAGCGTCAAATAGCTTTCGTCTTGTCAGGCA
>CAIKZE010000370.1 GCA_903831825.1 uncultured Lentisphaeria bacterium
ATACTTATAATATTTGAAACAAAAAAAACAAGCGCGAAGAATATATTTTTCTTGAAAAAAATCGCATGAGCAGGATTTTCAGGCTGAATCAGTGCGAAGAATTTTCTGATTCTTTGTTGCTGATAAATTATATATTTTAGCCTCACATTTATGCAAGTTGTCCATAAATGCAATTGAAATTCTTTGAATGATTGATATAATAATAGATTCTGTATGCAGGTATATACATAAAATTTGTTAAAAATCAACGCAGAGGAATCCCTTATCAATGAAAATGCATTGGATTGACTGGTCGATAATTATTTTTTTAATTGGATCACTTATAGTAATTACACTTTATGCCAGAAAATATATGAAAAGCGTGGCTGACTTTCTGGCGGCGAACCGTATGGCCGGCAGGTACATGCTGACGGTTTCCAGCGGGTTCGGCGGAGCGATCTCGATTATCGCGGTCTGGGAAATGGTGTACAACTCCGGCTTGCCGACTCAATGGTGGGCCATGATCGGGATGCCGATCGGACTTATCATCGGAATTTCCGGCTTTATCATCTATCGTTTCCGGCAAACCCGCGCATTAACGCTGGCGCAATTTTTTGAAATACGCTACAGCCGCCAATTCCGGTATTTCGCCGGTTTCCTCTGCTGGGTGTCGGGCGTGTTCAATTATGGTATTTTTCCGCTTATCACCGCTCGCGTCATTATCTATTTTTTCGGACTGCCGGAGCATTTTCATCTCGGAACCTTTGAAATGCCGACTTTACCCCTGATTATGGCGGCGTATCTGAGTATTGCTTTGTTCATTGCCTGCACGGGCGGCCAGATCAGCATTATGATTGCCGACTTTTATCAGGGCATTCTGTTAATGCTGATTTTCCTTATCCTCATGTGCTTCATGATGTTCAAATTTGAGTGGAACGACGTCATTGCCGGACTGATGATAGCCCCGGAGGGAAAGTCTATGCTCAATCCGTTCAAAACCGGAAACGTACAGGATTTCAGCATCTGGTATTTTCTAATTGGAGTTTTCGGCATGATCTACAACGCCAGGTCATGGCAGGGCAATTCCGGGTTCAATGCCGCGGCCAAAACCCCGCATGAAGCGCAGATGGCCGGAATTATCGGTTCGTGGCGCGGCATTGCGCAAGGTTTGTGCATGCTGCTGATTCCACTCACGGCCTATGCCGTGCTGCACTTGCCCAAATTCGCCGAACTGGCCGCGCCGATCCATGCGCAGATTGCGTTGATTGCCGATCCGCAGATACAAAAGCAGATGACCGTGCCGCTGTTTCTGGCCAATACCCTGCCGGTAGGAATGATGGGGTTGTTTGCCGCGGTTATCGTGGCTTGCGCCATTAGTTGTGACAACAGCTACCTGCATTCCTGGGGAACGATTTTCGTGCAGGACGTGCTGATGCCGATCCGCAACAGACCGCTCGAACCCAAACGGCATCTGCTCTGGTTGCGGGTATCTATTTTCAGCGTTGCATTGTTCGGATTCACTTTCAGCATGCTGTTTCCGCTGAAAGATTTCATTTTAATGTTTTTTGCGCTTACCGGAGCAATATACTGCGGCGGCGCCGGCGCCGTAATCATCGGCGGCTTGTACTGGAAACGCGGCACTACCGCAGCCGCCTGGACCGCGTTGATTCTCGGAACGGTAATGGCGTTCGGCGGCATGCTTGTTCAGAGTTATTGGGGAACGCGGATGGCGCCGATTCTGCTAAACCTCTGGCCAAACTGGCAATGGGTTGTTAACCATAAGGAGAATTTTCCGTTGAATGGGCAGGAAATTTATTTTTATGCCATGCTGGCTGCTTCTTTGAGCTATGTTCTGGTGTCGCTGCTCGGCCCCAAACGCGTGTTTGACATGGATAAGATGTTGCATTGCGGTAAATACGCCGTCAAGGATGACGTCGTCGAAGCCAAAGACGCGCTTAAAGTCAAACGCAAAACTTTCGGCGAACTCATCGGCGTGTCCAGAGAATTTTCCAAGTTTGAACGTTTTCTGTTCTGGGCGACGTTCTGGTGGACCATGGCCTGGTGGGGAACATTCGTTGTCGGTACTGTAATCAACCTGATGTTCAAAGTTTCTGATCATGCCTGGTCCTGGTTCTGGTGGCTAAAACTCTGGTGGTTCAGCCTGATCCTCGGAACCACCTGCACTGCCTGGATTTTCTGCGGCGGGGTGCGCGATGCTTTCCGGCTGTTCAAAGACCTGAGGGCCGAAAAGATCGACAATACCGACGACGGCACCGTAAAAAAATAATAGCGGCATAGTCGAAAAAACAATCCGGTTGAACTGCCGCCGGCAATTCGGTAATATTATTTGCCTGAAAATATGGTTTTGCGAAAAGCCGACGGGCTTTGCCCGGCGCGTTTGCGAAACATCTTTGAGAACTGGAAAATGTCGCTGCAACCGGTTTGCAACGCAATTTCGGTGATGTTCAGATTACGGTTGCCGAGCAGATACTTCGCCAGTTCGAAACGAAGTTGCAACTGGTACTCCACGGGAGAAACGCCCATCCATTTCTTGAACTCGGCACAGAAATGCGGAACGGACAGTCTGGCGCCCGCCGCCAGTTGCCGCAGCGTAATTTTCCCAGTCTGATTTTTTTCGATAAACATTTTTGCCCGGAAGATTCTTTCCGGGATGGCCGGAGCGGCGGTCCCGCGAATGGATCGGTCCATTTCCCTGAGCATGCAATGAAACAGGTTTTTCAGAATAATTGCATCGGCGGCATATGTTCCCGTGAGCTCCTTATAAATTTTCAAAAGATATTCTTCCATTACGTCCGGCCTGGAAAAGGTCAACGGCATTCCTGAAACGAAGCCGTTTTCCGCCAGCAGTTCGGCGGCACTGCGACCATGAAAATGAATCCATGAATGCCGCCAGCGGCGTTCCGTATTGCCGTAGTAATGCCCGGCTCCGTCATCCCACAGCATCAGTGTATTGGGCGGATACTGCCGGGTGCGGTCATCTATTTTAAGCAAGACGGGATCATAGAAGAACATCAGCAGCCTATCGCCGGTACCTTGGGGCCGGTCTACAATGTATGGCCGCATTTCCTGTCGGATGCCAGTCCCGGAAATATGCAATTCCGCGTCCGGACGCGGAATTGTGAATTTCAAAGTCTTAAAAATCATAAATCATACTATTTGACAAATATTTAATAATTAATGCCATACTATTTGAACATATTATCATGTATAATTATATCATACTTGATAATAAAAGACAAATAAAGGAGCTTTATCTATGAATAAATTCAACGGCCTTAATCTGAGTTTAGGCAATCTTTCACTGCTGTCTGACGCTAAAACCCGTTCGATTTCGTCGGAAAACCGTTCCGGCGGCAAAGGCAAGGGCGGCATGGCCCCGGCTGCGCCAGAAGGTCCGGCGAGAGATTTGGGGGACGGCTGGAAATGTCATGCGTGGGATGCCATTCAGCCAGGCGAAGTCTTTGAACTGGCTGACATCAAGGGGCCGGGAGCGATTCAGAGCATGTGGATTACCGGCAGCATCTGCCGCGACGTAATTCTGCGGATTTATTGGGATAAACAGAAATTTCCGTCGGTGGAATGTCCGCTGGGCGATTTTTTCGCATCGCCCTGGTCGGATCCGGGAAAACCCAACACCATGCCGCAGTTTTATCCGCAGGTGAACTCGCTGCCGGTGGCGGTCAATCCTAAAAACGGAATGAACTGCTTCTGGGAAATGCCGTTTCGCAAGCATTGCCGGATGACGCTGGAAAACCGCAATCCGAAAGATAACGCCCGTGTTTATTTTCAAGTTAATTATACTCTGACCGATATCCCGGAAAATTCCGCATATTTTCATGCCCAGTTCCGGCGGGTGAACCCGCTGCCATATAAAGAAGTATATACCATTCTCGACGGGGTGAAAGGTCATGGGCATTACGTCGGCACGGTTATGGGCTGGGGCGTCAACAACAGCAACTGGTGGGGCGAAGGCGAAATAAAGTTCTTTCTTGACGGCGACAAAGAATTCCCGACCATCTGCGGCACCGGCACGGAAGATTATTTCGGCGGTTCTTATAACTGGGACATCGGCGAATACAAGACTTATACCACGGCGTTCCTGGGCATGCATCAGGTGATCCGCCCGGACGGCCTGTACAATTCACAGCATCGCCATTCCATGTACCGCTGGCACATCATGGACCCGATCCGGCTTGAACAGGATTTAAAAGTCACCATTCAAGCGCTTGGCTGGAGAAAAGAAGGCCGTTTCCTGCCAGGACAGCATGATATCTGTTCGGTGGCTTACTGGTATCAGACACTGCCGGCTACGCCGTTCCCGCAACTGCCTGACCGCGATTATCTGGAGATTATCTGATTGGAAGCAGCCTGTCGGACTTATGCCTTCACTGCAAAAAATCCCGAGGTCTGGCAGCAACAAACTTAAAGCAGGTGTGCTGCCACTTTCCGGATCGCCGCAATAATATCATTGACATCATCATCGGCGAGATTTGACGCCACGCAAATGATTATGGTTCTGGACACCAGATCGTCAAGCCGCGGACAAGTCCCTTTGCCATATGACACCCCGGCAGAAGCGGAATTTTCCGTCAAGTCCCATGGGCTGACTTGCGAAATCCCGCGCTTATTTACCAGGCTGGGGATGTTGTAATAAATATGCAGTCCCCAGTCATCCATGTGAATCGGGTAAAAAGCTCCAGGCGCTCCGACAATGCCTTCAGCCTTCAGGGCCGTCACGAAGTAAAGTGAAACATCGCGATTCTCAAAAGTCAATTTCAGGAACGCTCCGCTGTCACCGGCAGGATCAATGACTCGTCTGACAGTAATGCCTTTGATGTCGGAAATACCATATTTTATCCGGTTTTTGGCCGAACGCATGTTGCCGCAAATACCATCAAGCTTAGCGAGTTGCACCCTGGCGACAGCGGCGGGCAATTCGCCCATTCTGGCGCCAATCCCCCACAGTTGTGTAGACTCGTCATTAAATACTAATCGCCCGTTTACCCGCGGATAGCCGAGATCGTGAATGGCAAACGCCCGCCGGTAAAGCGACGCGTCATTAGTGACCACCATGCCGCCCTCGCCGGAAGTCATATTCTTGTTCAGTTGGAAAGAATAGATGGCGATATCGCCGAATGCTCCCGCTTTGATGCCGTGTTGCGATGCACCGCAGGCCTGAGCACAGTCCTCCAATACTTTAACTCCCGCGGCATGCGCGACTTTGACGATCTCGCCGATTCGCCCGATGACCCCACCCATATGCACGGGAATAACCGCCTTAGTTCTAGCGGATATTTTCTCCTTGAGTTTATCCGGGTCCAGGGAGAAGGAGTCGTCCACATCCGCCAATACCGGAACCGCTCCGGAGCGTACAACCGCGCCTACTGTCGCCACCCAGAAATATCCCGGCACGATCACCTCATCGCCAGGGCCTACTCCGAGCGCGCCCAGCGCCACCTGCAATGCGGCGGTGCCGCTGGAAACCGCCAATGCATGTGTCACGCCATTGTAAGCGGCAAACTCCTCTTCAAGTTTTTCCACTTCCCGGCGCAGATTCGGACCATAGTACCTGAACAGGCTGTGACTCTCGATTACTCCCAAAACCGCCTCGGCTTCGCGTCCGTCAATATGATGGGTTCCGCACCATTCCTGCGGTAAAGGTTTATTCCGGATCGCAATACCGCCATCAATCGCTAACTTTTTATCCATCATTGTCCATTCCTTTTTATTTAAAATTAAACTCAGTTCTTAATTTACTGAACGCTTTGTAAAGCAGAAAACAGCAGCGCTATTCTTAATATTTTTTCGACAAAATCTCCAGTAAAGTTATATATTTTTAGCAATAAAAAGTATAAATTATATATACTTTAAGGTAAACTTTCGAGCAGAGAAATTCAGCCATTCGAATTGATTTCTTCGTTACCTGCCGTATTTTTCTCATATCATCTTTTAATAACTATTCCAAAACCGGATCTGAAGATACAGCAATCGTATCAAGCAGCATTGTTTTTCTGGGATATATTTTTATAGAATGCTTTCCTGACGTCAAATTCAACGCAGTTCCCGGCTCTATTTTGTTATTTGGAAAATGGACTGGCGCCCAAATCCAGTCCAGCGAATTATCAAAGAAAATCTTTTGAGGAGCATTGCCATCTACGGTAATATAACAGGAATCGTGCTGGGCAACAGGCGCGGCAGGGGATTTTACCCGCAAAAAAACGTAATATGTGCCTGCCGCCGGAACCTCGACCGCGAATTCGACGGCTTTTCCTCCGGGGTTGTCCATACTTGACTTATCTAAATTGTAATATTTGCCGGAGAAACATTTCTGATCGTTTTCTACCCTGAAATCAGCGGCATCCGTAACTTTCACGACCACGGCAGGACCGCCGCTGACTGCAGTGACATAAACGGTCACCGGAACCGAAAATCCATCTTCAAGCCGGGCCAGGAACAGCCCTTTCTGCAAACCGGCTTTTTTGACACTGGACGGATTCGCGCTTACGGTAAATCGAACCGGCTCCCCAGCCTTGAAAATCCCAGTTGCCGGTTCCACAGTAATCCAGGCGAAAGGTTGATTTTTGACGATTCTGAACCTGCCGGTCCAATCGGAGCCGGGATTGACGGTAACGGTAACGGAATCCGAAGTGGACGTTTTATTTTTCAGGTTGACTTTCAGATTAAGCTGTCCTTTGTCATAGGTCACCGGTATCGGCCGGTACGGCAGCATACTTTCCTTGCCATATTCGAATGCGCCGATATCAACTTTGCCGTTTGCTCCCGGTGCAAAGTTCGGAACCGGTTCTCCCTCTCCGATGCCGCGGCTGCCCGCTGATAAGTTGAAATCGGCATTTCCCGGGTGTTTAAACTTGGGTAGAGCGATTATTCCGTGCTTCTCCATACCCGGCGCGGCTTTGAAAAAATAATTGTCCAATTGACTTTGATTACACATCAGGTCATAGTCGAAGTCGCATATCGGGTTTTTATTACTGTCATTAACCGGAAACTGGCAGGCCAGCAGATTATTCCGGCTGTAACCATTGAACTGTCCCTGGTTTTTATCCTTGCCAAATCCGACTGATGAAATACCATCGCCCTTGGTCCACGCGGTGTTATTAAAGAAGAATGTCGTCCCTGAAGTATAGGTGGATCCGCCGCCGTTTTTAAACACGGCAACGGCAGTATTAGTCACATCGCCCAGATTTACAAAAAGATTATTATATGCATACGACGGCCCCAGCATATTCGGCGCAATGCTCAGCCCGCACAGAAATCCTTCGACTTTATTTTTAAAAAACCGACAGTTCATTTGTCCGCCGTCGAATTCTGTTCCATCATCATTTCCGAATGCCAGCATATTGCCATAAACTTCTCCGTCCCTGTAAAATCCGCCGGTCTTATATCCGTTGTCATAGCCGCTGATATCGTCGTTCCAGCGATGTTCATCACTGCCGATAAAGTCGTTATAACGTATTACCGTGCATCCCGTGGACATAACGCCTACGGCCTGCGGCCCCGCCGGATGGCTGTAGAACCAGGAATTCGCCGTTCCCCGCGGGTCATGGGCGTAACACCGTTCAATCAATAAGTTGCCGCTGATATAAATATTGAACCCGTCATCGAAGTCTATCCGCAAGCCGTTTTCATCATAATACTGACCTTTTTTACTGAAATTCTGTTTGCCGCTGCGCCCCCAGCCGCTGATGTCGCAATTGATAACCCGGATATTCTGCGAACGCGCAATGTCGATGCAGTGTAATCTGCCGCCTGTTACGGTCAGCCCTTCCAGAATCAAATACGAACAGTGTCGGATCTGAATAGCAGCTGCCTCAATCGCGCCACCGTCAATTACGGTTTCGGGATCGGCGACATATTTGATCCAGCCGTCAGGCGTGCCCTTGATATCGGTAAGCGTCACCGGGCCGGCCTTAAGCTCTTTAGTAATGTTCACGGTCTTCTTCACCGGAACCTTGCTGCTCCAAGTCTTAAAAACGGAATTAAGCGTATTTAAAATTTTGCCATTAGAATCCAAAAGCTCGGCCTTTACTTCATATTCTGTGTCCTCATTTAAATTGATAATGCTGCCTCTGAACATGTGGTCCATTACCGGCATGAATTTAGTCAATGTATCGGTTTTTACATTCACCGGCGGCAGTGCTTCCTCCCACTTGCTGCTACCTTTACTTCGGTATGTCAGACGGCATTTGCTGTAATCACCATCACCATATTTGACATAGATGCCGCATCCGGCAAAAAGCGGAACTGCGGACAATTCGGGAGAAGAAATTTTAATTGAGCGTTCAGGCTGCACCGGCGTTTCGGCAGCAATGGTTAATTTTGGATCGGCAAACCATACAGATTCGCCTTGGGCATCCGCGGACTGAACAAAACGCAGCCTGGCAGAAACTTTTTCGGCATTTTCAGAAGAAAAATTCAGTTGGATAGCCTCCCAGTCCGTGGTCATGTTTTCGTCGCTCTCAAAGTGTCTGATTTCTTTGCCCTGTGCGTTCAGCAGCTTTATCAGCAGCGACCCCAGTCTGGGCGAAGAACCTTTCACCTTGCAAATAAATGTGTACGCGGTATTCTTTTTAACCGGAACATCCTGCTGGAGTAAACCCCATTCGCTGTTGTTCTTGATATCCACCCTTACGACCGGATTGTTATCGTCCGGCTTGACTGTGGAGTCAATAGCGAGCGGACTCGTCAGCGATGAAAACCAGCCTTGCGGATTACCACGAGTATCCAGACAGGAGAATCCCTTCAGCAAATTTACCGCCGGCTCCTGCGCATTTATATTCAAACCGCCAATCGCCATCAGCGCCGCAACCGGCAACATCGTCCATTTTGTCGTCCACATATTTAATCTGTCTTCTTTCTATCTGCAAATCTTTGGACATACCCGGTCATTGCCGCTTACCACGGCGTGCCATTGTAGTTATATTTCCCATACCAGAAAAGCATCGCGTCAGGTTTCCCATTTGGCGCGTAAGTGTTATTTTCGCCCCATAGCCAGGGATGAGAGTCAACATGGCCATCTCCCATCAGCATATTGCCAACGCCAAAGCCCAAGCCAGTCAAACTATTATGAATAAAGCCGATTCGTCCTTTCGCGCCGTCGCTTATTTTTGAATATATTACATCCGCGGTCAATCTGTATTGCCCGGTTAAGAATAGCTTATCCGATACCAGGCAAAGGGGAGACAGTTGAGGGTAGTTTATGAGTTTAACGAGCAGGGTGTAGTCCGGAGTCGTCCCCGATGTATTATAGCGTACTGAAATGCGGGAGTTCTGCCCGTATGTAGTTTGCCTGATCGTTGTGAGGTCGGTTACGGTCTGTGTCGGGCAATAAAAAATTTGCGGATTTTTGGCATAAAGAGAACTTAGTTTATAATTCCATATGTTGGGATCATTAGTACTCCCGGACGTAACGGCGGTAGGCAGAATCCAACCCTCGTAATCAAGCATATACATTTGATAAATAGTACCTATTTGTTTTAAATTGCTGGCACACTGGATGGAACGGGCCTTCTCACGGGCTCTGGTCAGGGCCGGCAGCAGCAGTGCAGCCAGGATTGCTATGATCGCTACCACGATAAGGAGTTCGATGAGTGTGAAAATTTGTCTTTTCATTTCTTTGTTTCCTTCTGTTTAATTGTTGTTAAGCTTTATTTTCTCTAAACGGTTGATACGGACATGAAAGCGAGTTTCATGCCAGCCGCATTTACGAAGATTAAACCACACATACTTCTTCATTTTTCCGTATCTCCTTGTTTCTGGATAAAATATTATTCATTGGAATTTGCTTGATCTGTAAAAATAATCTGATCGCCTGGGCAAGTGCTCCGGTCGCCTGTACCAAATCCAGGTCATGCCGCCAGATACGCCTGATACCTTCTTCTATCATTGACGACATTTCCGGGGAACTGATGTTGTATTGAGCGCTGATTTTATTGGTTTCCGACAGAAACAGCATGTCCCGGGGAGACTCGGGATCAATACTCTTGAATGCTGAAGATTTTCGGATCGGAATCCCGTATTTTTCCATGCCGATAAAATCCTGAACCTCTTCAGAAAGCATGAATCTGACAAAATCTTCCGCCAGCGCAGGATCCGTACAGCTTTTTCTGATGCATATCAAATCTGTCGCCTGGGCAGTAATATCCGATCCGCCTTTGACCGACGGCAACGGAACTGTTTCCCAGGAATTGAAGCCGGCATGCCTGAAATCCGCAAAACTTTCACGTGCCGATATCATAAACGCCAGTTTCCCGGCAACAAATTGCCCGGCATAGTCATAAGAAGCAGCATCATCATAAGATACATTCAATTCATGCATCAGTTCGGTATAAAGCTGTAAACCATATCGAGTTCGCGGATGATCAATCGCCACCGGATCGGACGGCGAAGATGAAATCAGGCAGCCGCCGGCGCGGAACACAATATTTATCCATTTAAAAATTTCCGGCTCCCAGTTAAAAATCTCGGTTCCGGGAACATTCTGAGTCCGCATCTGACGGATGTTCTGAATGAATTCTTCCCACGTCCAACCCTGATGCGGCTCCGGACATCCATATTTTTTCAGCACATCCGGATTATAAAACATTACACGCGGGGAGAAAATAAACGGAATCCCGGCCAGCTTGCGGTCAACATAGAAATTTCTAAAAGGATGACTGAAAAACAGTGACTTATCCGGATATATACGGTCAAAAATCGGCTGCAAATCCAAATAGTCATTGCGGTTATTCTGTATATGCAAGGTTGTACGCAGTTCAAAAACACTTTGAGGAAACTTCCTGCACAATCTTAGCTGCGGAATACGACTCGCCAGTAACTTTTCAAAACCGGCCATCCACGGCAGATTATTGAACAGCGTAAAATTGGTCTGCAAAACCCGATCTTCCCAATTCCGCTGAACAAAAGTGCCTTGCCGGGGAATGGTTTCCAGGATACCATCCTTAACAAGATTATTCAATACCTGTATAATTTTGACAAATGATACATTAATAGAAGCAGCAATGACACGAGCCCCCGGCAGTTTATCTCCGCCTTTCAACTTGCCACTTTCCAGCAGATCAAGAATATAATTTCTTGTTTTTGTAATTATATCTTCCATAACAGATATATCCTCCATTATAATCTTTACACATAGATTATAATACATTTCTCTGTATATATCAATAGTTATTGCTAAATTTTACAAAAAAAATATTATTTGCATCGTGTATATATCAGTATATTGACCAATAAACCATCGGCAATACCAGCTATAAAATCGCCAATTAGTGAAAAAAGATCACTTGATTTTATACCGAGCAGTGCAATATTTTGCTTATTAAGTTGAATTAATTCGCTAATGGAGTGCTGGAATTATGAAAGAATACATTGAAAGTTACGATCCGGAGTGCGATCCCAACCCGGAAGCATGGCTTGCGATTGACGAGGATGAACGGCTGTCTTTCATTTCCGGCTATCACAAGAAAGCGCGGATAAAGCTTCCAAACCTGATAGTCCATGCGGCGCTTCACGCTATAGTGGAAAATCAGGTTGCCATGGGAGACGAGATTCCGGTCCGCCGGACACTGAAACGGCTATTGGCGGAAGGCCTTGACCGGCATGATGCGATTCATGCCATTGGTTCAGTTCTGGCCAAGTTTATGTATAATCGAGTGAAAAAAAATGATTCGGCGACTGACGATCCCAATCTTGCCTACTGGGTAGCGCTGGAGCAACTTACCGTAGAGTCCTGGCAAAATTCAGAATAATTACTGGCCTAACCTGAATAATTCATAAACGAATGGCGAAATGCTGCAATCTGCTCAAAGTAAAGCTCTTGTCGATGTCCTCGCCGTAGCGTTGCTACGACTGTGGCCTCGCCAAAAACTTTCTTTTTGAGCATATTTTCGCCTTTCATCCATTTTTTATGAATAATCCAGGCTAAGTGCCGCGAATTTTTAGTTTTTGTGCTTTACAATTATTCTAATTGAAAAAACTTATATCCGAAGTTACTGGTCAAAAGAAAATTTAAATTGCAGTGGTCCGAAAAGTTCCGGTGATTTTGATTTTTGATGCTTGATTTTAAATCATTTAATTATAGTTTAAAAGCGATTCTTCTTGATGGGAGTTCCTTTTTTATTTCTTTTGAATTTAATACTGGTTTTATATGACAAAAAGAGAAGAAAAGCATGGCAGGTTTTCTTAGTTTTGAGAACATATCAAAGACGTTCGGAAAGCAGACCGTGCTTTCCGATGTGTCGTTCAGTGTCGAAAAAGGCAAGATATTTTCATTGCTCGGTTCCGCGACTACGGGATCTAAAATTAAAAACCCGGAATGGGTGAAAGTATTGTAGCCAGAATGGGAAAGGTGCATTTTGCAGTTCCAGCAGTGCTGTTTTTGACGGCGACATTGATTGCCGTCGCGCTGTTTCTGCCGGAAAAGGCGTCTATCCGCGTTGATGTCAACGGTAGTGACGCGAAAGTTCCGCTGCTTTCCGTAAACGCCGAAAATCTCACTATAAAAAGTTCGGAATTGACGGGTCAAGAGCAGCCGTTTTATCTGGTTTTCACCAGCCAATCATTATCCGCTGAATCGAATGATTTTGCTTTCACCTTCACCCCCAAAAAAGACGGTGAAATCTCAATCATTTTAAACGAACTTCATTCAAACGACGCTGATAAATCGCTGGTTGCGGCTTACAATTGTATCCAAGTCCTTGGCGCCGTCCTGGAAAAAGCGGACTTTAAGCTGCAAACAGACACGCCGAAACTGAGTGAACTGGATGGCGGAATGCCGCCCGATGACAAATCGGCTCCGGCTATGCTGTTAGTCGCCGCCGGAACTTCATACAAAGTATCAATATCCGTAAGAAACGGCATCCCGGTAACCGTCAAATTCAGCGCTAAGATTGTAAATAAACGCAATCAGCCGGCCAAAGCCAGGTAAAAAGTTCTAAAGTTCGGTCCCGTTTGCGGGTCCCGCGACTGCGGGATCTAAAGTTCTAAAGTCACCATTCACGATTCACGATTCACCAGTCAGTTCTGGGCTTTTACGCGATGAATATGAGCCGGATACCAGCTCGTAAAGGATGCCGTCCCGATGAGCACGGTATAGGTAATGACCTCGTAAGCCAGCTCGGACAATACAAAATGTTCCATCTTGCCCCAGGCCAGAATGGTGTTGAACGTGAAGGCCAGGCCCCAGACTGCGGTTATGACAATGTTCGTCTGGATGAACAGCGGACTGGCCCAAAGCGACGGCTCGGTATGCTGCCGGGCGTAGTCCATGGTAAATGGTTTCTTGATAATAATGGACAGCCAGGTGGCAACAGCCATTGCCCCGTTGGCCATTATGCCCATGTGTTTTGCGGTCCACGCGCTGTTGAATCCCGCCACTGCCAGCATCGCGCAACTGAAGAAAATCAATCCCACCCATAAGATGATCCCCCGGTGCAACCGGGTAATACCCATAACCACACTTAAGACCAACCCGACCGCCAGCCCTAACTTCAGGCGAAACAGGCTGTCGTGCGCTATGAGCAGAAACGCAAGCCACGGTGAAAACGCCAATATCAGTTTGAAAAACATATTCCTATCCCTTTGGAGCCGTCAAAAAATAACCTTTACATCTTCGCGATTCTCCCGAATGCCTTTGTGTTTGCCGGATCGTTACATACCTGAAGGTATGCGCCTCACCGGCAATTCACAAAATCACTTCGGGATATTTCGCGAAACTTGTCAAGTTTATTTATTTACAGCCCCTTTGTGCTGTTATCAGATGTTTTAATAACAATAGTTCATTCGGTCTCCAATATCAATATCTTCGCAGAATCTTTTTTAATCCCGCGTCCGCGGGAAGACACAGAGGCACAGAGAAAACTTTTTCCGGTTTCCCGGCTCCACGGTTTTACGGTTTGACTGTAATACCGTTAAACTGTCATGCCGTAATACCGTTTTATCCTGACTACTGACTACTTTCTTTTTGCACATTTTGGACAGCTTTGTAATATCCCCGTTTTCGTCTGCTGGTTAAGACGCTCCTTAATTAAATACAATTTTGTTATTTTGGACATCTTGGACAGTGCTTGTGCACAAAGATGCCGAAGGCTGTCCAATACTCCGAGGTTTTAGAGAGTAGTTCAGCACAACACTTTTAATGTTCTATAAGATTTTCAAACAACATTTACGACATCCGGTTAAGATTGTCGTTAACTGACCATCCCGCAGTCGCGGAAACATTCTGGACCCCGCAATGCAAAATCTCTTTTAACCACGGAGACACAGAGGCACAGAGAAAACCAGAACCAAATCCTTTTTTCTTGTTTTTATCTCCCATTCTTCCCATCGGCTGCCGATATTTCCGAGGCGTTGGAGAGTGCTTGAGCACATTTTTTAAAATCTTTCCGGTGTAGCGCCCTCTCTCTGAGAGGGTATTCCGAACCATGCCGTCCGATACGGACGACGCTACAATAAAACCATTTTGGACACCCGACTCCGAGACTTTGGAGAGTCCCTGAGCGGAATGTTCCGGTGTAGTGCCCTCTCTCTGAGAGGGTATTCCGAACCATGTCGTCCGATAAGGACGACGCTACAATAAAACCATTTTGGACACCCGACTCCGAGACTTTGGAG